>JBELBG010000035.1:5017-9883 GCA_042095435.1 Thiotrichaceae bacterium
ACAAAGAATCAATTGATGAAAAGAAGCACGCCGATACTTTGATTGAGCGTGTATTGTTTCTGGAAGGCTTACCCAATTTACAGGATTTAGGACGGCTACGTATTGGCGAAAATACAAAAGAAATGCTGGAAGCGGATTTAGCTTTGGAGATGGATGCACAAACTGATTTAAGAGCAGCAATTAACTACTGCGAATCTGTGAAAGATTACGTCTCACGGGAATTATTCGAATCAATTTTAGAAAGCGAAGAAGAGCATATCGATTGGCTGGAAACTCAGTTAGCGCTTATCGAGAAAACAGGGCTGGAAAATTACTTACAATCGAAAATGTAATTTACATCTTTAAATATCAGGTACAGGAAAATTAAATGAAAGGTAATGACAAGGTAATCAATCAGCTAAACAAGTTATTAGAAGGCGAGTTAACTTCAATCGATCAGTACTTCATTCATTCACGCATGTATGAAGACTGGGGCCTAAATGAACTTTATGAGCGTATCAGCCATGAAATGGAAGATGAAACAGGCCATGCTGATAAACTGATTAAACGTATTTTATTCCTGGAAGGCACACCTGATTTATCGAAACGACGTGATTTAAAAATCGGTAAAGATGTTCCAGAAATGTTAAATAATGATCTTGAAATTGAAATGGGAATTATTACTGACTTAAAACAAGCGATAGCTTGCTGCGAATCGGAAAGTGATTATCAAACACGTGAAATGCTGGAAGAACTACTCAAAGACACAGAAGAAGATCACACCTATTGGCTTGAAACACAATTAGGCTTAATCAAAAAAGTCGGACTGGAAAACTATCTACAGTCAAAAATGTAACCATCGTTAATATCAGCTAAGTTACAGAAAATAAAAGCTATATAAAAAAGAGAGAAATTTTTATAAAACTTTGTTGATAATAATTCTCATTACTACTAGAATTACCATTAAAGTTAATAAGAGAATTGTCGATCCGAAGTTTATGTATATTTGTGTTTGTAATGCAGTAACAGAAAGCGATATTCGCAAAGCCGTAGAAGACGGTGCAAATTGCATGCACCATTTGAAGTCTCGGCTGGCTGTGAGTACCAACTGTGGTTCTTGCCATTGCGAAGCAAAATCTTGTCTTGAAAAAGCATTAGAAAAAGAAATGGGATCGGCTGATCTCGTCTCTACTTTCTAAATAATCTAAACACATCGTGAATAATCATTAACGCAAAGAATTTATTTATTTAATGTTAATAATTCTCATTAGCATTAGTGTTATTTTTAATTAATGGAGATCAAATATCCAATGAGTACTAAAAGAGGGTTTATGGGGCTGGTAATAATTAGCCTGCTCATTTCTACAGCATCTGCTGAGGTGCCCGATGCTGTAGAAATGTGGAAAATCATTCAACAACAGCAAAAAGTAATAGAACAATTACAACAAAAGCTGGAACGAACAGAGCAAAAAATTGAAGTTGCTGAACAAAAAGTTGAGGAAACAGCACAAGAAGTAGAAGCAGCTGCAGAAGCGATTGAAACGGCTTCTGCATCATCATCCGGAGGATGGTGGGAAAACACAAGTTTAGGTGGATATGGTGAGTTGCATTACAACAGTAGAGACGGCGATGACCAAATCGACTTTCACCGTTATGTACTATATGTCGGCCATGAGTTTACCGACAGAGTCCGCTTTTTTTCTGAATGGGAGTTAGAACATTCTCTCGCAGGTGAAGGTAAAGAAGGTGAAGTTGAACTAGAACAAGGTTGGGTTGAAATAGATATTAACGACAATCATCGCTTCCGTGCGGGTTTGGACATTCTTCCTTTGGGGATCATTAACGTAACGCACGAACCTGATACCTTTTATGGTGTCGAGCGTAATCGCGTTGAATCAGAAGTTATCCCAGCAACATGGTGGGAAGCAGGCGCAGGTTTAAACGGTGAATTAGCGCCAGGCTGGAATTACCATGTAGTTGTACATTCAGGCTTATCTGTACCAACTACGTCAGGTAGAATCCGTAGCGGTCGAAATAAAGTCGCAGAAGCGAATGCTGATCACCCAGCCTTTACTGCGAACTTAAGATATACCGGGATTCCAGGTTTGGAAATTGGTGGTTCAGTACAACATCAACAAGATATAACGGGTGGGGTTGCTGGAAATTCAGCGAATTTATATACCGGACATGTCGATTATAAACACCGTTCTGGTTTTGGCTTACGAACCCTATATGCTGGTTGGGATATGGATGATGTTATCGAAGCGGGTACAGACGATGATAACCAGGATGGTTTCTATATTGAGCCTTCATATCGCTTCCCGATAAGTTTCGGTGAAGTAGGTATTTTCGGTCGCTATCAACAACTTGATTTGGCTAACGATAGGGAAGAAGAAAGTTTCGTTGCTGGTGTTCAGTGGTGGCCAGTGGATCGAGTAGTATTTAAATTCGATTATGAAGACAGAAAAGACGAAGATGCAGATACCTCTCAAGATATTATGAGTTTGGGATTAGGTTTTTCGTTCTAATTTGTTAGTAAATAATTAAAAAGATTATCGGATGACGAAATATTCTTTAAGTGTTGATATCAAAGGGCGCTTTTTAGAGCCCTATTTACTTTTTATGTGGAATTAAAAGTGTTTAAGACCTTAGCTTATTTTTTGATACTGAATAGTCTGATTATTAGTTTTAATACGCAGGCAAAAGGGACTTATCTGGAACCGGAACAGTTTTTGATAAATGTTTTTGGTGAGTCAGTTCCTAAACCGAAGAAACTCTGGCTTAAAAAAGATCTAAAATCAGAGATAAAAAAAATTCTAGGGCATGATCTTAAAGTCGTGCGTTTACGATATTGGGATGATGGCAACAAGACGGCATGGATACTTGAACAGATTGGACGTGATAAACCAATAACGACCGGTTATGTCATCAAAGATAATCAAATCGAGAGAGTCAATGTGCTTATTTTTAGAGAAAGTCGAGGTTGGGAGGTAAAGTACCCGTTCTTTACCGATCAGTTTAAGCAGGTTAGTCTGGTTTCAAATAACGAGCTTGATAGAAAGATTGATGGTATTTCCGGCGCGACATTGTCTGTTAAAGCCTTAACAAGAAAGGCACGTTTGGCTTTGTTCCTGGATTCTTATGTTAAGAAAAATAATAAATAATTATGTTTGGTTTAATTCAAAAGTGGCACAAAAATATAGGCGTTATTGCTGCATTGTTTGTCGTTTTTTTGGTCATTAGCGGAATCGCTCTGAATCACAGTCACAGTTGTAATCTAAATAAAACATTTATTAAAAGCAACTGGTTACTGGATATTTATAACATCCGTCCCGATGGCGAAGCTGTTGGCTTTGCATTAAATGGAAATCGAATTACGCAATTGGGTGGACGTGTTTATTTCAATGAGTTTGAAATCTCACGTGATGTGGAAAAGCTGATTGGGGTAATCAAACTAGATGAGATGTTGGTCATCGGCTTTGACGGACAGCTATTATTAATGACCGAGCAGGGCGAATTGATTGAACACTTAACAGGTAAAGAAGGTGTTCCGGCCGGTATGAGAGCGATAGGCTTGTCTGAAAATAAAGATGTCATTATCAGAGCTGCGCATGGCTTTTATCATGTCAATTTGGAGGAGCTTGAATGGCAAGAATTTGACCACCTTGAAGCTGTTTGGTCCGAAACTGTAGCTATACCAACTGCACTAGAACAATCCTTGTTAGATCAATATCGCGGTACTGGGCTAAGTTGGGAAAGGGTATTACTGGATTTCCATAGTGGCCGAATCCTGGGGCAATGGGGCGTTTATCTGGTTGATCTGGCTGCTTTTTTGTTTTTGATGTTAGCAATAAGTGGCATCTGGATGTGGAGTAAGCTTCGATAAATGAGCGTATAAAAAAAATTTAAATTAAATATAATTCAGAATCATTATCATTTATACTTCACCTAACTATATAACTATATAACTATTTAATTATAATGAAAAAAATTATTTTAATTAGCTTGTTGTTCTTACAACAAAGCGTATTTGCGGCGGAGGTTAATGTTTATTCCGCACGGAAAGAGGCCTTAATTAAACCCTTACTGGATCGGTTTACATCAGAAACAAGTATTAAAGTAAATCTGGTTACTGGCAAAGCAGATACCTTATTAAAGCGTTTGGAAGTTGAAGGAAAGAATACGCCAGCTGACATGCTATTAACGACTGATGTCGCACGACTTGTCAGAGCAAAAGAAAAAGGGTTGTTCCAGCCGGTTGAATCAGATGTGCTTAATAACGCTATCCCTGATTATTATCGTGATGAAGATAAACAATGGTTCGGTTTGTCTTTACGATCGCGCGTTATTGTTTATGCACCAGACCGAGTTAAGGAAAGTGAATTAAGTAGTTATGCCGATTTGGTAGACAGTAAATGGAAAAACCGAATCTGTATTCGTTCTTCATCCAATGTTTACAATCAATCATTAGTCGCTTCCATGGTCGCCAATGATGGTGTCGAAAAAACAGAAGTTTGGGCAAAGGGCTTGGTTGAAAACTTTGCACGTAAACCAAAAGGTGGTGATCGTGATCAAATAAAAGCTGTAGCAGCAGGTCAATGTGATGTTGCTGTGGTTAATACGTATTATCTTGCTGGCATGTTAACGTCAAGTCAGGAAAGGGAAGTTGTTGCTGCAAAAAAAATAAAACTATTTTGGCCGGATCAAGATGGTCGTGGCACACATATGAATATCAGTGGTGCCGGGATTTTAAAACCGGCCAAGCATAAAAAAGAAGCCATTCAATTGCTTGAGTTTTTGCTTAGTAATGAATCCCAGCAATGGTATGCAGAAACCATTCACGAATTCGCCATTAACATGGATATAGAAAGTAGTGTCGTGTTGAAA
>JBELBG010000036.1:0-9377 GCA_042095435.1 Thiotrichaceae bacterium
GCTTTGCGTGTTTTAATACTTTTGAATAATCTTTTCTGTCTTTACTAATTAATGTTCGTAACGGTGTAATAGGTAAGTAACGCTCTACTTGTAATTGCTTTGGTGCAATCGTGTTAATACTGGAAAAAGTTTCTAACAAGATTGTGCCGGGTTCAATGCCATCTTTTTCAATAGTTGTGATAAAGGTATTACCTATGTCACTTTTTAATACCATTTCAATCGCTTCAGAAACCATCGGGTGTTCCCAGCTTATAAACGGCATGTCTTCACGACTCAATGCTTTTTGCCGATCAAAGGTCACAGTAATCGGTTCTTCATCAATACCTGGAAAGTAACCGGTACGCATGTGGTCACTGGTACGTAATATCCAGGCATTCTCCGAGTGTTCTTCGTGATCGACACCATAGGTATTGAACATGTTTTCCATGAAGTCCATTAGTTCATGAGGATCCTCTTCAGAGTTAATGGTTTCTATAATGTCATCGGCGACATCTTTACGACAGGAATTAAGTTCTACAAGACGATCACGACCATCATGCATGCTTTGCTTAATATTATCTGTGTATTGATTGGTTTCCTTTATTAATTCATCAATATTAGTCTCTGGTTTATCGAGTGCTTCAGTGAGTGGTTCTTCAAATTTCTCATAAATTGAATAGGCGGCAGCACAACTTTGTAGAAAGATATCGAGTCCGTTACTAAACCAATTGAACAATACTTCCTGAGCCGAACTTTTAATATAAGGCACATGAATATTAACTGTTTCTGTTTGACCAATGCGATCCAGTCGCCCTATGCGTTGTTCAAGTAAGTCAGGATTTAACGGTAAATCAAATAATACAAGATGGTGTGCGAATTGAAAGTTACGGCCTTCGCTACCGATTTCCGAGCAGATTAATATCTGCGCACCCATTTCTGTATCGGCAAAATAAGCGGCGGCGCGATCCCGTTCAATAATGCTTAGTCCTTCATAAAAAGCTGCGCTGCGTATACCCATTTTTAATTGTAAGTGCTTTTCTAGTGTTGAAGCAGTTGCTGTATTGGCACAGATAACCAGTATCTTCTCGCTTTTTAATGCTTCAACAAGATTAACCAAAAACGCTACTCTGGGATCCTGGTTCAACCAGTCGTTGCTATCAATTGTTGTTTCAGGAAAGAGACTGTTTCTACCATTAAGTGATGAATAAATGTCAGGATTATCAAGTGCAGTATCATGCAGTTTTCTTTCTGGAAAACCTTTGATTGCTTCGCGTGTGTTACGAAGAAAGACACGTCCTGTTCCATGCCTGTCTAATAGTTTAGATACAGTTTTTTCACGTACGGAAAGTTCAGGATTGTGATTAGCAGGTGCTTCATCTTGTAAATAGATTTTTAATAAAGCCAGCATATCATCTGTTAAGGCGTTATCAGGCTCGTCTAATAGTGTTTTTACAATATCACTCAGTTGTTGATAGCCCTTTTCTTCATTAAGGAACGTATCTAAATCATGAAACCGAGCAGGATCGAGCAAACGTAAACGGGCAAAGTGACTTTCGGCACCAACCTGTTCTGGCGTTGCCGTTAATAATAATAAGCCATGACATTGATTCGCCAGTTTTTCGATACAACGATAGTCATGCCCTTCGTCACCGTCTGTCCAATGTAAGTGATGCGCCTCATCAACGACGACCATATCCCATTCAGCAGCTAAAGTCTGATTAAAGAGAGCCGGATCACTGGTTAAACTATCGAGACTGCAAATAATAAGTTGTTCTGTTTCAAAAGGATTATCATCCGTTTCGCTTAGCGCGTGTAGCCGTTCTTCATTAAAAAGTGCAAAGCTCAGATTAAAACGGCGCAACATTTCAACAAGCCATTGGTGACTCAGTGTGTCTGGCACAATAATTAAAACACGACTGGCAAGGCCGGTGTGTAATTGATAATGTAAAATCATACCTGCTTCAATGGTTTTACCCAGACCAACTTCATCAGCCAGTAATACACGTGGTGCATAGCGTTTTGCCACTTCATGTGCGATATAGACCTGATGCGGTAGCAGGCTGGTTCTTGAACCTAATAAGCCCTGAACGGAAGATTGTTGCAAACGGTGTTGCTGCATCAATGTTTCACATCGCAGGCGGTAAGCTTTGAGGTTATCGAGTTGACCGCTGATCAAGCGTTGTTTCGGTGAGGCTAATTCAATAAAGCAGTTTAAATCGAGTTCATCAATTTTATGTTTCGTGCCTTCATCATCAGTAGCAAAATAAAGGAGTCGGCCCTGGAATTGCTCAAGTCTTGTGATTTTGAAGGTTTTATCGTCCTGATTTCGAATCGTCTCACCCGGTTTATGCTCAATACGGGTTAGCGGTGCTGTGTCTATTGCATAAATTCTTTGCTCGTCTGCTGCTGGGAAGCTGATTTCTACTCGACGACCTTCTATTCCAATAATAATACCTAGTCCAAGCTCTGTTTCTGTATGACTGACCCAGCGCTGACCAATAACAAAATCTGACACGTGATATACCTGATATAATAATATCTTGCTAAACGGTTGCGGATCTTATCAGGCGCTTTGGCTTTTGGGTATTCAAAATATAAAGAATCTATTATTACGCTGGAAAATGTCATTAGAACGAATTTACGATCTCAAACCTGAAGAAAGTGAGCTGCTTTATTCAGCCTCAGATGCGGGAGAAATAATCGAAGTCCGGCAATGGCAGCAATACCGCTGGTTACACCTTGGTGACAAGTCTGTTCAGGCTTTGATGAAAACGGATGCTGTAGAGCAGGTAATATTGCCGAATATTCAGGCTTTGCTGACCACTTTATTATTTTGCCCAAAACCAGAGCGGTTACTGAATCTGGGGCTCGGCGGTGCATCACTTGAACGATATATAGATGTAAATTGGCCGGAAGTACAACTTACTTCTGTCGAATCAAATAAAAAGATTATTGAGCTGGCAAAAGACTATTTCTATTTACCGGGAAAAGTAGATGTTAAACATAAGTCGGCCGAACAATTCGTTAAGGCAAATACACAAACATACGATATTATCTTGGCGGATATTTTTGTTGCTACTAATCAGGCGAGTTGTTTATATGATGAACACTTTTATGCGAGCACCTCAAAGTGTATTAATGAGACTGGAGTATTGGCTATCAATATCCTGCCAGAATCAGAAGAAGATGTAGTAAACGTTTTGTTCCCCATGAAAAACTATTTTGGTTATCTCTACCTGCTTGAGTTTTCTGATTTTTCCAATGCCATTCTTTTTGCGTCATGTAAGAAAATTCCAGATAACGATGAATTAATTAAACGTGCAGAGGCACTGTTTGAAAAGTCGCAACTGGATTTGAGAGACATTCCAGACAGGCTTAATGTGTTATTAGAAACAGTTTAACGAATTAAGTTTAAGCAAATTTTCAGGGAAGCTTAATTCACTCAGATTCAATTTATAATTTTCATAACGTGTTCGAGCTTCGTAGTTATTTGGTTTGCTATTAAAGACGGGCTGTAGTTTTTATTTCAACTCATTTGAATAATTAAACATAAGTTATTACAGTCTATAAAAAACTAAAGGGCAGAATAATCTGCCCTTATATTATGTTCAGCGTTGATAAAAAAATTAGTCGGTGTATTGAAAAAGTTTAACAACTTTTTGTACGCCACCGGTTTGCCGTGCTATATCTGTTGCTATTTCTGCTTCAGCGCGTGAAACAATACCCATTAAATAAACCGCGCCTTTTTCAGTGTTAACCTTGACTTGGATGCCGCTGATTTTTTTATCAGCAAATAATTTTGTTTTAACTTTCGTTGTTATATAAGAGTCACTGCTTCTAGAAACCATCGAGCTGGGTGCCGCTATGGAAAGTTCATTGTAAACGTGCGTAACCTTATCAACGCCTTTTACAATTTCCATAGCACGTTGTCGCATTGCATCGGTTGGCGTTTCACCAGTTAGTAATACAACGGTGTTATAACTAGTCACATTTAAGTGTGCTTGCTCGTTCAATTCAGCATCAGCTTTCAATGCTTTATAGGCTTTAACTTCTATTGTCTGGTCTTCGATCAGCGTACCGGTTGTTCTTCTATCGGCTACTGCTGTTCCTGTTGCAGCAACACCACCAACAGCAACAGCTGCACAACCGCTTAATTGAATTACTAATGCAATTAAAAATATATTACGAAATAAGTTTAATAGTTTCATGTATTAATCATCCTGTCCTAGTAATTGAAGATCAATTAGATCACAGAGTGAATGAATCACCATAATATGTACTTCTTGAACACGTGCAGTTGACCAGGTTGGCACACGGATTTCAAAATCATCATTATTCATTAAATCAGCAATTTGACCGCCTTCTCTGCCCGTTAATGCGATAACGATCATGTTTCTGTCATGTGCTGCATCAATAGCGTGGATAATATTGTGTGATTCACCACTAGTACTGATTGCTAATAACACATCACCTTCGCGTCCCAAAGCACGAATTTGTTTGGAATAAATCTCTGCGTATTGGTAATCATTAGCAATCGACGTTAATGTTGATGAATCTGTCGTTAATGCAACGGCGGGTAATCCGGGGCGTTCCATTTCGAATCGATTTAGCATTTCAGCAGAAAAGTGCTGGGCATCAGCAGCAGAGCCACCATTACCGCAGGCAAGTACCTTATTGTCATTAAGTAGTGCATTTGCGATGGCTTCCGCAGCTTTGGCAATAACAGGTGCTAGATCATCAACAGTGTCTGTTTTGATTTGAATGCTTTCAAGAAAATTATTTTTTACGCGTTGAACGGTATCCATTGAAAATCTTTAAAGTTGTGAAAATCTGCCGCTATTATGCCTGAAATGAATCTTTAATCCACATGATTGCTGGGTCATTAAGTTCGTTGGTAATGGTGAGGACATCAAAGCGACAATAATGAGACTGATACTTTTTATGTTTGTTCAAAAAGGCCTCGCTGGTTCTGATAATCTTTTTGCATTTATTCTGATCAATAGTTTCAATAGCCTTTAAAAGCTGTTCATCTCTCCTATAACGAACTTCAATGAAAATGAGTATCTCTTTATCTAGGCCAATCAAATCGATTTCACCAAAACGCGAATGAAAATTTCGCGTAATGATTTTTATATTTTGTTTTTTCAGGTAGGCAGCTGCAATATCTTCGGCTTGTTTGCCTTTGAATCTACTCATTTATCATCCTTGATAATTTAGTTGAAGATTAATTCAAAAGCACAGGGTTCCCATCAACAAAATGGGCTCGGCGCAATTTTCGTTTAACAATATTATTCTCGCCAATGGTTAAATCGCCGGTTTCGCCTTCAAGGTAACTGTTTTTTTCCGCTTTAAGACGACCTGCTTCCGCAATCAGACGGTAAGCGTCTATACCCAAGGCATATAAACGTCTATATGGTGATTTCTCCTGATCCCAGTTTCGGTTAAGGCTATCCTGAATAAGAGAAAGTTGCCGGGTGAGATCCAGTACCCACGGCATATCGAGAAACATGACGTTATTTAAGTCGGTGTCTTTTGCTGTATCGACAATGCCGGTAAAGACATGTGAGGTTGAATAGACAGGGATATCACCACCGCGATGAAAACGAAATTGTGGAAATAACTGTCGCGCATCGCCAGGTACTGCCGCGGTAAAAATAAAATCAGCATCTTCACGACGACGGTCAACATGATGAATCTTTCGTCCTAACCGACTTCTTAAGTCCTTACCGCGTTGTTCACTACTATTAATATTAAGTAATTCTTTTACAGGTGAGCCAAAATCTTTGCTATTACTTTCAAAATAAGCCTGTTCAAGAATACCGCCTCCTAACTCCAGCCAACGCTTCTTGAAAGAATCTGCGATTCGGTTGCCCCAGGGGATATCAGGTGTAATAACTAAAGCCAGCTTATGGCCATCTGACATGGCTGTTTCAGCGACTTGCACGGCTTCATCTTCTGGCGACAGGGCAAACTGCATTAATTTCGGGTTAATATTTTCTATGTTTTCCATCTCCTGACGATTCAAAGCCAGAACTTGCACGGGTAATTCACTCAGGTTAGCAAGCTGACTCACAGCGTCTTTTTCCAACGGGCCGACAACAAACTCGACGCCATCAGCAACTGCCTGCTGATACATCTCTATGATGTTCAAAGAATTTGCATTATAGACTTTGATTTCTGAATCTTTTTGATAATCCTGATACCAGGCGGCAAGAAAGCCATCGCGTATTGCTTCTGATGATTGTTGATACCTTCCCGATAATGGTAATAGCAGGCCAATTTTAGCCGGGCGTTGTACGAATTCTCGGCTACGGTTTATCAATTGCGGAGTAATAGATGAATAAGCAGGGTGTCCGGGGTATCGCTGTACCCAGCCATCAATTGCATTTTTTAATTTATTCGGTTCATAACGATAACCCTTGGAAATGGAAGCCAGTTCAAACCAGCTACTTAATTGTTCTGGTGCGACAAGTCGTAATTCCTCCAGTTCTTTTTGTGGGATAGCTTCAAAAATAAGCCAGAGCGATCGATGGTTTTGCTCTATTTCGTTTGGCGACGTTAGCAAACCTGAAACTGTCAATCTTTCAGATGCGGCTTTTAAATAGTCTTTATTTGCCAGATGAGCACGAGCCAGAATATCGTAATAACTGATTTGTAAACTTTGTGGAATCTGTGCAGCAGAAATACTGCTTAGCATATTTAATGCGTTATTTACCTGGTCGAATTCCAGTTGCACACGCGCACTTAAAATTCGCATTCGAGCATTCTGAATGACATCACCTTCAGCAATAGTGGTTTCGTTAAGAATGCTGTCTGCTTGGGCATATTGTCCGATTTCAACATAGGCCGCCACCGCTTTCAGGCGATAAACAGAAGCATTTTGTCTGTCGTTTTTAGCCAGTGCTAAATATTCAAGGGCTGCCGCAGAAAAATCGCCGGATTGCATTAAAAAGCGAGCATTTTTTTCCGGGTCGACTTGTACTTCTTGATTGTCCGGACGAGAAGGCCCGCAACCGGCCAGAAAAGAAAGTGAAATAATAAAAATTAATAGCAGTTTCATAGGATTCTATTGTACATTGCGATGAGTATTACGACATACCTTTTTGAAACAGGTTCAGGAGTGACGTTTGTCAGGACTTTTGTATATTGTAGCGACCCCAATTGGCAATCTGAGTGATATCAGCGAACGGGCAGTCGAGATTTTAAAGCAAGTCGGCTTGATAGCAGCGGAAGACACACGCCATAGCAAAACCCTGTTGGAGCGATTCGGTATCAAAACCAGAGTCACGGCTTACCATGAACACAACGAAGAAAAAGTAACACAGCAGTTAATTCAACAAATTCAGAAAGGCGAATCCATTGCCTTAATCTCTGATGCGGGTACGCCATTGATAAATGACCCGGGTTATAACTTAGTCGTTTCTGCACACGATAATAAAATACAAGTAGTGCCTGTTCCTGGACCCTCTGCCATTATTACCGCTTTGTCTGCTTCGGGACTTCCGACAAATAAATTTATTTACGAAGGTTACCTGCCAGCGAAAAACAAAGCACGTGAAACACGATTGAAAGAATTAAAAAACGAATCACGTACACTCGTTTTTTACGAAGCGCCACACCGCATTGTTGAATCGTTGAAAAATATGCAAGAAATATTCGGCGAACAACGTCGAGTGACTATCGGAAGAGAATTAACAAAGCAGTTTGAACAAATAGTACGAGATCAATTATCTGTAATTAACAAGAAAATAGAAAACGAAGAAATAAAACAAAAAGGCGAGTTTGTTGTTGTCGTTGAAGGCGCAAAAGAAATGGCTATTTCGGATGAAGAAATTTTACGCATCAATCAAATTATTGCAGAAAAAATGTCGCCAAAAGAAGCCGCGAGCCTAACAGCAAAAATAACCGGCAAGAAAAAAAACGAAGTCTATAAATTAGCATTAGATTTAGGTAAAGAAGAGTAATGTCCACTTTTAAGAATCAGTTTAAGTGCTGTCATTCAACTAACCACCAAGGCAGACATATCCATAATGGATCAAACGGCTCTTGTTTTTTTAGCAAAATTTATGGAATGGGCAGCGTTTATTTTGCAGTGACCTCTTTCAATAATTATTAAATATTTCCTAAATAAATATGGATATTTTCCGATATATTTATTGAGAAATTAAAGAGGCATTCATACTGAATGCATAGCTTATTATACAGTAGTGCTGCAACGATGGAGTTTAAAGAAAGCGACCTTGTTGCTTTGCTTGAGCAAGCACGTAAATTCAATAGTGAGCACAACATCACAGGTTTGTTGTTATTTCATAATAATTCATTTATGCAATTAATTGAGGGTAAAAAAGACATCATAATGGATTTATTTGAGTATAAGATTTTTAGGGGCTCTCGACATGATGCAGTTACGGAATACTATAATCGTCCAATAGAAAAAAGAGTGTTTTCTGAGTGGTCTATGGGGTTTGAAAAATTAGATAATAATCATTTTATTGATATACCTGATTTTTCAAACCTTGTTAACGATTATCAACCGTTATTAAAGGCTAATCAAACTATTGCAGAGGAATTATTAGCAATGTTTATTACAGCTAAGTAAGTAGCCTGTATTTCTATCGAAATAAAATATTCTATATGTACGCTTCTGGCCGAAAGCTAAGTTAAAATAACAACTATCCAAAACGGACAATGAATTTTTAAAATGGTCATGTTTCCTAAATAAAAGTAATGGTATCGAAAGAAAAGTTATATACAAAACTAGACTTTTTGGAAACGGAGTTAAAAGAAAATCTAGTTCCGCTTCTAAACCGAACGGTAGAAGGAAAGAACGATTTTGTTTTTTGTGTTCCGGGTTATAACAGTTTTCCAGAACTTAAGTCTAAAAAAAATGAGGAAATGGAGGCATTAGTAAATATGGGGACTCAAATTCTAGCGCTTAAAAATAAATTGGGCGAGTCTTCCGAAGGTTCTATTGCTGAGCGAATCTGCTGGTATTGTCGAGAGTGGGGCAATATGGAAGATAGTCACAGGAAAAGTGCTCAGGCGCTAGCTAAGCAATTTCTGGAAGAAATAGAATAAAATCGACCACAAGCAGGCTTTATTAAAATATCAATGAAGCTGATAGAATTAAAAAAACAGCTTTTTATTTACCTTCAGTAACTTTATTGCGGGAATAGCACTAGGTATTGCAGTGTGGATATTGTTAATTAAGTTTACTACTGGCACGATTCACCCAGGATTTATGAGTAAACTATTTGATAACTATCCTGTAACTGTGTTTATTATCTCTGAATATATTTTGATTAGCATTTTTGTTTTGAAAATAAATGAAATACAAAAACACAAGCAAGAAGGAAAACTAGTATCAGTGATCATTCTTAGTTTCTAAGTCTTTATGA
>JBELBG010000037.1:0-9272 GCA_042095435.1 Thiotrichaceae bacterium
TACAACTTACATCATACAATGAACTTCATGACAAAAAACATATAGCACGACTACAAGTAATTGAGCTTGAGAAAGAGATTGCACAATTAAAAGTTAAAATTAATGCCAGTGCGGGCATGATTGAAGAAAAGCAGTTGGCTTTAACTGAAAACGGTCTAAAAATTCAACAATTACTTTCAGAAGAAAGGCAACATGCTGCAATTGTATTAATGAAGATTGAGGACTCACTACCTGCTATGAAAGCAAGCATCAATCATTTACAACAGGTAATTAAAGAATCTGAAATACGCGCACCTGTTACAGGTACAATAACGCAACTTGCAGTCAGTTCAATTGGCGAAACAATTAAGCCCGGCGAAGAATTAATGAAAATATTACCTCAGGGTGACAAACTCATTGTCGAAGCGCGACTTAATACCAGTGATATAGAAAGTATTACAGAAGGTCAAACAGCTCGAGTTAGACTAACGGCTTATAATTTTAGAAACACACCAATGTTAGATGCCAATATTTCTAAAATATCTGCCGATCGGTTAGAGGATGATCTTGGGCATTATTATAAATTACAATTATTAATCGATAAAAATGCATTAACAAAACACCCCAATCTAATACTGACAGCTGGCATGCCAGCGGAAAGTATTATCATTCATGATAAACGAACTGTATTGGATTATTTAATCGAGCCAATCAAACGTGGTATTAATCGTAGTATGCGAGAGAGCTAAGCCTATGTTTAAATGCCTTCTATTAATAATCAGCTCATTTTTATTCCATGAATGTCTAGCTTTAGATGTATTAAGAACAGGCGAGGAAAAAATTGGTGGTATTACAATAATGAACACCAAACGTGTTCCTTATGTAATATACTCCATAGGACCTCTTCTTCTTAAAAAGAATGATATTGTCGATATTCGATTACAAGCTGTTTTAACGAATGATTGCAATGGTAATGTAGGTATTGGCCGTTATTTGACAAGAAGTAAAAGCAGCTTATCAACTAATGGCAGGAAAGTGACAAAGTCTGTCATGTCTAATGCATCGAGAGATGATCATCATGATGTGCTAATTCACTCCGGTATAGAAGTCATCGAAAATACTTCTTTTGATAATTACTATAATTTTGTTGTATTTGCACAATCTACACAGTGTGAAGGCCGTATTTTAACTGTCGAAGGTTATAACAATAATGGGTTCGGCGAACTGCTGATTTTGATAAAATGATATTCAACCTGATTTTCAAAACGTTACCGTTCATTGCTGAAAGCATTAAAGTGTTGTTCGTATTTCAATTGCTTTTGATCAGCACTTCAATAAAGGCTGAAGAAACACCATTACTTTGTAAAGAGGCTCAATCAAAACAAGCCTACACAGAGAAGCATTTAAAAAATTATCATAATTTGCGTGATGGCGTGCCAGGTTGGATATATCGTAGTCATGATTTAAAAACAGAATTTTCACCTGATGACAAAACTTTAAATAAGCTGGCCGACTTTGCAAAAAAATTAAAATCAACGGGTACGCAATTAATGATCGTCCCTATACCAGTAAGGGGAATCGTGCATCCAAAGATGTTAGGCAACATTGATTATGATTATGTAACTGCAAGAATTAACTATATTGAGTTTGTTAAGCAACTACGTAAAATTAATATCCTTGTTCCACCAATTGAAAATCTTTTCCCCAAAAAACATATCAAGTATTTAGTTTTCAAGCGTGACCCTCGCTGGAATACTTACGCAGCTCATAAAGTCGCAAAAATGGCAGCAAAGACTATTTATAAAAATCCGGAATATCAATCTTTACCAAAAGTTTTGTATGAGTCTAAAGTAATAGGAAAAAATGAAATTGAAGGGAAATATCAAAAAGTTGCGAGCGAAATTTGCAAAACCAGCTATCCTGTAGAAAGTTATCATGTGTTTTCTACAAAAAGAGTTAAAAATTTAGAGTCTTCTGTTCAAAATGCTAATGCACAGGTTGTACTTGTCGGAACAGGCAATAGTAAATCAAATCACGATTCAAACTTTGATGGTTTTCTTCGTCAATATCTTAAAGCGGATGTAGATAATAAAGCGATAAACGGTGGTGACTACAAACAGGCAATGGCATCCTATCTACGTAGTGCGGGTTTTAAAAAGAATCCACCAAAGTTTTTAATTTGGGAGTTTCCATCTTACTACAGACTTGATTCAAATAACTCCGTTGATGAATTAATAACCTTGGTAAATTAAAAACTAATCCCAAGATTGCTTTTTACGATAGATTGTCGAAGGACTGACATCGAGCATGGCTGCTGCCTTAGGGATATTGCCATCGCAGACTTCGATTGCTTTTTCTATTGCTTCTTTTTCAACCATCCATAATGGCTTTATATCCATAATGGAAAAGTCTTTATTAGCTTCAACTGAACTCGAGAGTTCTACTACTTATGTTATCAGTTCTTCTTTTTTGTCTGTATCTACATTTCTTGTAATATCAGCCGGTAACATATCGACTTTAATGACATCACCTTTATACAACACAACCATGTTCCTGACAGTATTCTCCAACTGTCTGACGTTACCCGGCCAGTCATAACTCAGAAATATTTTCTCTACTTCATTATCAAACTTATTAAAATCTTTTTGTTCTTCTTTAGAAAATATTTTCAAAAAATGTCGAGCCAGTAATATAACATCATTACCTCTTTCTCGAAGAGCAGGAAGATTAACAGGGATAACATTTAGTCTATAGTATAAGTCATCTCTGAAACGCCCTGCTTTAACTTCTTCTAGTGGGTCACGATTCGTCGCACAAACTATTCGCACATTAACTGTTTCCATAGAATTACTGCCAACACGTTGATATTGGCCAGTCTGTAAAAATCGTAATAGTTTTGCCTGTAGGTCAATATTCATTTCACCTATTTCATCAAGAAATAAGGTACCGTGATCTGCGCGTGATACAGCACCTTCTCGATCTTTCATCGCGCCTGTAAAGGCCCCCTTCACATGTCCAAATATTTCACTTTCAACCAAGTCTTTAGGTATCGCTGCACAATTAATCGGTATAAAAGGACTTTTGATTCGATCACTGAGTTTATGTATGGCTTCAGCACATAATTCTTTACCTGTACCGCTTTCACCTAGAATAAATACTGTTGCTTTGCTGGGTGCTGCATTTTCAATAATGCTATAGACAGATTGCATTGGGTTTGAGCGACCAATAAATTTCTGAAAGCGGGCCCTGTTTAATTCTTCATACTCTTCTACTATTGTAGATAGTCGATGATGTTCTATCGCATTTTTAACCGATACACTTAAGCGTTCTCCATCGAATGGTTTGGGAAGAAAATCAAATGCACCATAATTCATTGCATCAACAACCATATTGACATTACCATGGCCGGTAATAATGATGACTTCCGATGGTACTTTTTCTTTATTTACAGTTTTTAAAATGTCGAGACCATCTGTATCGGGAAGTTTTAAATCAAGTATTACAAGTTCAGGTACTTTTGATCTAATGTAATCAAGACCATCAGTGCCATTGTCAATATGTTCAACCTCTATATTTTCTTCAGACAGATAACGGCATATGAGATTTGCGACTGATTGGTCATCTTCGATTAATAATATTTTTGATTGCTTAGCCATATATTTTATTCAGCAAGGTCTTCATCCAATATAGCTGTTAATTCATCTAACTTAACCGGTTTTGCTATAAATCTTCTACCGCCTATTTTTTTATCTTCATCAGGTATCTCGCTTTTTTTTACTAAAGCAGTGAGAAAAATAATTTTTATATGTTTTATTTCGCTATCCTCTGTAACTTTTTCTGCAATCTCATTGCCCTGAATATCAGGCATCATGACATCTAGCAAGACAAGATCTGGCATAAATTGCTTTATTGTATTAATCACATCTCTCCCTTCATTCAAAGTACGAATTTCATACTTCTCTGTTTCATCGAGATTAAGCTTTAACATTTTCGTCAAATTAACTTCATCATCTACAATTAATATTTTAGGCTTATTCATAGTTTCATCCCATTAAGCTTTAAATAACAGTGTGACCATGGCACCACCTGTTTTAACATTTTCAAACTTTAACGTGCCACCATGCAAGCGTACGATATTCTGACAAACAGTTAAACCTAACCCTGTTCCTTTACCACTCAGTTTTGTTGTAAAAAATGGCTCAAACAGTTTATTCATTTCTGCCTCGTCTAATCCTGTGCCGTTATCCTCAATCGTTATTGCAACGATTGTGTCATCAATATTGAATTTACCGGTTATATCTAATTCTATATCGCCTAGCTTTATCGGGTAAGTCCTTATTTTGAGTAATTTCTTTTCTGTGTTTTCCATTGCGTGAATAGCATTAATAACAAGGTTAATTAGAACCTGTTCAAGTTTTTGTTTATCACCTGAAACTTGCGCCAGATTTTCGATATAATTTTTATCGATAGTAACATTATTCTTGATGGTTTCGTGCTTAACCAATAACAATGAATCATCTATTAATTGGTTTACATTTAGTTTTTCCAGTGACAGATCATTTGATGCTGAAAAATTAACCAGTTCCTTAATCACCGAATCTGCGCGACCAATCGCTTCATCCATTTCCTGAATTACTTCTCTAATATTTTCGTCACTGATTGACTTTCTATTAAGGTAATCAATGCCAAGTTGAATTACTGCTAATGGATTTTTAACCTCATGAGCAACACCTGCTGACAAAGTACCAATCGTATCAAGTTTTTCTGCCTGTATAAGTTGAAGCTGAGTTTCATGTAAGGCCTGGTTTGCATCCAGTAACTCTTCTTCTGCCTTGCCATGTTCGAAGTATCGTCCGAGCCTTACGCAGACAGCATCTAATAATTTAGTTTCATATGGTAGAAACTGTAATTCGTCATCCTCTATGACCTTCTCTAGATAATATACACGTATGTATCCTTTCCGTTTATTTTTAACATTAATATCATGTTCAAGACACCATTCCGTTTCCTTATAGTTTTTTGTTTTGTAGTCATGTCCATCATAATGAATTAGACAACAAGCTTTATTCGTATGCTTACATGCCGTTGTTATTAGTACCAATGTTTCTTTCATAATGTGACTTACATTATTAATATCAGCTTCAATTAATTTATACAAACCATAAAGGCAATTTAATTCATTTAAACGAGTTACCAAATCATTGGTTCTATGCTCAAGCAGTTCTTCGATATTTTCCTTTGCATCAAGCAGTTCTTTTTCAGTTTTTTTACGTTCTGTAATATCTTTAATAGCAGCAGTAAAATATAAATCATCATCAATCTTTGTTTCTGATATATGGATATCAATAGGAAAGATTGTTCCGTCAGCATGTAATGCATGTAATTCCAGGTTTTGATTTATTACGTTTTCTACTCCTGTTTCTACATAACGCTTCATTCCTGCATCATGTCCGTTCCTGTATTTTTCAGGCATCATTTGCCTAAGATTGACACCTAATACTTCATCTTTTTTATAACCCCATATTTTTTCAAATGCAGGGTTTACCATCACAATATTACCTTCTTTATTAATCGTAATAATGGCGTCACCTATAGTATGCAATACTGAAGAAAGTCTATTTTGTATAGTGATTAACTGCCTTTCTTTTTCTTTAATATTTAAAATATTGCGCTTGAGTATTCCAATGGTTTTACTTAATTCTATTATTTTACTTCTACTTTTATCATCATCTTCTTCAGGATACTCCTTATCAATATACTGATTAATTACATTAGAAACCTTATCGACAGGTATAATTATGAGAAAATTAACAATCAGTATTATAAATAGCGTTAGCAAGCCTGTAACATAAAGAATGAAGCTTTTATATTCAGAAGATTCAATAATATTTTTTGCCATATACTTATCATCATTAATGGCAATAACTATTGTTCCTATATCATCATTGGGATGTTTAATACTGAAATAACTTAGTTGATTCCAGTTATAATCTTTACTATCCCATTCATACATTAACTTTCCTGAAGGGTCAGTAATATTGACTTTCTCTATAAATTTTATTTGCGTTAATTCCTTGATTATTTCATCATCAAAATTTGCAGTTAACATCTGCCCGATAACATGAATAGTATTTTTTGAACTTACTGTAAATTGATCTTTTACAGTGGTTTCAATAAAAATATTGAAAATATAAATGGAGGCGGCCAAAACGAGAGAAAAAGTAATTCCTGTAGCGATTAACAGCTTTACCCTGATGGGAAGTTTATATAACCAGTCACTTATCATTTTCTTATATTCTCCATATTCGATATATACTTAACAAATAGAATATTAATTCCTACTTCAACCCAGTTATGATTACACCCACTTAAAGTGTAGAATAACAACGCGATTATTTAGTATAGCTTCATTATTAAAAAATAATAATTCCTTTAATTACTGACAACGCGGTAATGCTTTTCTATATCTTCTTGCGTAATCACCCCAAAAATACGATCAGCTGAAACACCAAGTTTTCGAGTCACATACAATGCCTCAGCATCAGACTCATTTAACAGTTGTTGTGCATGTTGCAAGGTCGACTCAATCGCGACTTGTACCAATTGTCTACGTTTGGCTGGTATTTCCAATAGATCGAGTTCTTCATCTTCTGTTTCTTCCAAATGTCTGGCCAAATCCGTCGCGGGCATTAATTGGTTCCCCTCTTCTTTTCTAATCAATAACCAGTCGGGCGATTCTTTTAGATGGTTATAAGCTACGTTCCTTTCGATAACAGACTCTGTGATGACATAGGCTTTATTCACAATAGATTCAACACCGATACGCCGCAGTGACTGCGCTATCGGATCATTTCGGTAATCCAGACCGAGACCCTTGAATTGAGACATAAATATAGAATCACATTTGAATAATTCACGTGCAGCCAAATTGGCACTGACAATAGCCAGCATGCCAGGAAAAATAATGTTCTGATTTCCGGTGAGTTCAAGTAGAGCAATTAATGCCGCTAACGGAGACTGCAATGTAGCACTCATCATCGCGCCCATACCAAGCATGGCATAGAGACCGGCATCAGAAAAAGAGCTGCCATACATTTCAACCAGCTTGCCAATGATGCCACCTGTTAATGCACCGATAAAAATGGCTGGGCCAATTAAGCCCGCTGGGATACTAAAGCCAATACAAAGTGATGTTGCGATAATCTTGGCAAATAAAATGATCAACAGAGAAATTATAGTAATATCGCCCAGTATTGCCGCATTAACAGTATCATAGCCAATACCCATGACCTCAGGACTAATCACCGCAATCAAGCCCACGCCTAATCCAGCAAGAAACATACGTAACCAGATATCTACTTTTTTCCCAAGCTGGGTCATCACCCGTGTAAGATAAATAAATACCGCAGCAATAGCCCCAATCAATACACCCATCAAAACAATAATCGGTAATTCAAGAAATGATTCAAGTGTCTCCGCTTGTACGGCAAAAATCGGACTATCACCAAATACCAACTGACAAATAAAAGTGGCACTCACTGCGGATAAAATAACCGGTGTAAACCCGGCTATCGTGTATTCCATCAGGATCACTTCCATGGCAAAAATAACGCCGGCTAATGGTGTATTAAACGAAGCTGCGATTGCCGCAGCCGCGCCACAACCAACCAAAGTACGAATACTATTATTAGGTAGTTGTAGCTTCCTCCCCATCAAACTGGCACTGGCAGCACCTAAATGAATGCAGGGCCCCTCACGTCCAACTGATTGTCCTGAGACAATCGCTATTGTCCCGCCAATAAACTGCAAGCAGAGATTTTTAAACGGCATATTACCTTCGTTATAAGACAATCGTTCCAGAACATGAATTACGCCAACTCGAAGAGGTATTTTCGAAACAAAATAAAATAATAAGCCCAGAATTAAACCACCCGATGAAGCTAATAAAAGCCGCCCCTGCCAACTCAGGCCTTCATAATTTTCCGGATCAGCCGCAGGGAGAAATGACACTTGAGCTAATTCCGTACTAAGACGAAATAAAATGATCACTAAACCAACAACAATACCTGTTAATAAACCCAGTAACGATAAGGCAAACAAAGCCCTTTTCCCGGCAAGTAAAATACGGGTACGAATCAAGTATTCTAATAGGCTGTTTATGGATTATCTCCTAAGTTGTTAATTTCTCTGGTTTAAACAAACTTTACAAAAAGAGGTCTATTTATGTAAAAATACTTGATATTGAATCTCACACTCGTAATACCCCTGAAAGTAATTAGTGGATGATGCTCTTACAAGCTAAAATAAGTAAAACGCTCACAGATAATAATTAAAAATAATTAGCGAACATAATAACTACATCGCACCATTTATATAAGTTTTTGTATTTTAGTATAATTTAAATTTTGTTTTAATATTTATCTGGAGGAGAAAATGTCTGATATTGAAATTGCTCAAAAGGCAAAAATGAAGCGTATTGTTGATCTAGCCAATGATCAATATAGGATCGAGAGTGAACACCTCGAACCTTATGGTCACTATAAAGCGAAATTATCACTCAACTATATTGATAGCCTTAAAGACAAAGAAGACGGAAAACTGATCCTAGTTACCGCTGTTAGTCCTACACCAGCAGGTGAAGGAAAAACGACGACAACTGTGGGTCTTGGTGACGCATTAAACCGCATTGGTAAAAAAGCCATTATGTGTTTACGTGAACCTTCACTCGGTCCTTGTTTTGGTGTCAAAGGTGGTGCAGCAGGCGGCGGTTACGCACAGGTCGTTCCAATGGAAGATATTAATTTGCATTTCACGGGTGACTTCCATGCGATAGGTGTTGCTCATAACTTACTTTCCGCGATGATTGATAATCATATTAATCATGGTAATTCACTCGACATTGATCCTCGTCGCATTCAATACAAACGTGTTGTTGACATGAACGATCGCGCACTACGTAAAATTACAGTTGGTATGGGCGGCGCAGCTAATGGTTATCTACGTGAAGATGGTTACGACATTGTTGTTGCCTCAGAGATCATGGCAATTCTATGTCTAGCAACCAGCCGTGCTGACTTAAAAGACCGCTTGGGTAGAATCATCATTGGTTACAAAAAAGATAAAGTAACTCCCGTCTATGCAAGAGACTTGAATGCGCATGGTTCAATGGCAGCGTTATTAAAAGATGCGATTAATCCAAACATAGTTCAAACACTGGAAAATAATATCGCCATTATTCACGGTGGCCCTTTCGCAAATATCGCGCACGGTTGTAATACGGTTACTGCTACTAA
>JBELBG010000038.1:0-8995 GCA_042095435.1 Thiotrichaceae bacterium
AGCTCCTGAGGTGTTTCCGGTAAGTTGCTCCTATGTCGGTAATAGTCTGTTAAACCAAATTCAACCAGCTGCTTTGCTACTGCTTCGCAGCCATAACAGCACATTGCTTCTGCCTTATTGTTTATTTCGACAAGCAGGTTCAGGTTATCGGGTATTAGTTCACCACAATGGAAGCAGGATGTTTTCATGCGTGGATTTTATCGAATATGTAACAACAAAAAACAATTATTTATTGCGATGCAAAATTTATTGATCTGGATCAAATTCTTTTCCAAGTCGTTAGTAAAGAATGTAAACCGTAAATAAAAGAATAAAAAAGTGAGAGGATAGATGAGCGCGTTATCTATTTTAACTTTGTCTGCATTCGCCATGTCTATAGTTTTGATAGGTATTGCTTTAACACATACTCTAATCTGTAACTTTAATAATGATAAACAATTGTGTCAGGAACTCATCGGAAATATTAATTAAATTTTTTACTACTAATTAAATAGTATTAACCCTATGGAGAGCCGTCAGTATGACTGATAGTAATACCTATAACTACAAAGTCGTTCGTCAGTTTGCCATTATGACGATTATATGGGGCATAGTGGGTATGCTAGTCGGCGTTATCATTGCGGCACAATTGGCCTGGCCAGCACTTAACTTTGATATCCCCTGGCTAACGTATGGCCGCCTTCGTCCTTTGCATACCAATGCTGTTATTTTTGCTTTTGGTGGCTCAGCCTTGTTTGCAACATCATATTACATTGTGCAGCGAACCTGCCACACGCGATTATTTTGCGCTAAATTAGCAGCGTTTACTTTCTGGGGGTGGCAAGCGGTAATTGTCCTCGCAGCGATTACTTTGCCTTTGGGTATTACCAGTTCAAAAGAGTATGCAGAACTTGAATGGCCGATTGATCTTTTAATTACTGTTGTTTGGGTGGCTTACGCTGTTGTTTTTTTCGGCACAATAATGCAACGAAAGATCAAACATATCTATGTGGCTAACTGGTTTTTCGCAGCGTACATTATCACTATTGCCGTACTTCATATATTTAACAGTCTGGCCGTTCCCGTTAGTCTGGTGAAATCCTATTCGATTTATGCCGGCGTACAAGATGCAATGGTTCAATGGTGGTACGGGCATAATGCAGTTGGTTTCTTCCTGACTTCCGGGTTTCTTGGCATGATGTATTATTTCATTCCGAAACAGGCGCAACGTCCTGTTTATTCGTATCGTTTATCAATTGTTCATTTCTGGGCGTTAACCTTTACTTATATCTGGGCGGGTCCTCACCATTTACATTACACAGCTTTACCTGATTGGGCGCAATCTTTGGGTATGGTGATGTCTATTATTTTATTAGCGCCTTCTTGGGGCGGTATGATAAACGGGATTATGACCCTATCAGGAGCCTGGCATAAGTTACGTACTGATCCTGTTTTACGCATGTTAATTGTTTCACTTTCTTTTTATGGCATGTCCACGTTTGAAGGTCCAATGATGGCGATCAAGACAGTTAATGCTCTCTCTCATTATACTGACTGGACCATTGGACATGTTCATTCCGGTGCTTTGGGTTGGGTCGCATTCATCAGTCTGGGGTGTATGTATAACCTAATTCCGCGCTTATATGGGACGAAGATTTACAGTGTTAAATTGATCGAAGTCCATTTCTGGGTATCAACAATTGGTGTCGTACTCTACATTGTATCAATGTGGGTTGCTGGCATTATGCAAGGCTTAATGTGGCGTGCAGTTAACGATGATGGCACTTTAACTTATAGCTTTGTTGAATCCGTAGAAGCGATGCACCCTTTTTACATCATTCGTTTACTTGGTGGTGTGTTATTTCTGTCAGGTACTTTAGTGATGGCATATAACTTATGGAAAACTATTGCCGGAACCAAGCCTGTAGTAGCAGAAATTCCAGTGCCAGTTGGCGCACATTAAGGAGCGATAAGGAATGGCGTTACAACATACACAAATAGAAAAAAACATTGGTTTAATGATGATCTTAATAGTCATCATGATCAGCATTGGTGGTCTTGTTCAAATTATTCCTTTGTTCTTTATGCACTCAACAACAGAACCTGTCGAAGGACTTACACCGTATTCAGCTCTGGAATTATCGGGGCGTGATGTTTATGTCAGAGAAGGTTGTTTTACCTGTCATTCACAGATGATTAGGCCATTCAGAGCAGAAGTCGAGCGTTATGGACATTATTCGCTTGCTGGTGAGTTTGTCTATGACCGACCTTTTCAATGGGGCTCGAAACGTACAGGTCCTGATCTACATCGCGTCGGTGGACGTTACAGTGATGAATGGCATCGAGTACATTTAATTCGACCGAGAGATGTTGTTCCTGAATCAATCATGCCGGGTTATCCGTGGCTGGAAAAAAACATACTTGATACCTCAAACATAAAAACCAAGATGAAAGCATTAAGAAAACTTGGCGCACCTTATTCGGATGAAGAAATAGAAAAAGCACCTGCATTAATTGAAGGTAAAACAGAGATGGACGCAATGATAGCTTACCTACAGAAGTTAGGCACAGCCGTTAAAACGAGACGATGAGTGTGAGGATATAGTATGGGTATTTTATTTTCAGCATGGACAGTTCTAGTCGCGCTGGTCTTTTTTGGGATTGTTGTTTGGGTGTTGCGAGAAAAGAAAGAAAACTTTGATGAGGCGGCCAGGATTCCTTTTGAAGATGATATATCTCACTTAGATGAAAATAAGGAGGAGGGCCATGGCTGATTTTACCAGTAGTTTTTGGACATGGTTTATAAGTTTAACAACTATATTCAGTATTATTTTTTTACTTGTCTTTCTACTTAAATTTTCGAAGAAGAAAGCAGGCGATGAAAACGAAAATACCGGCCATACCTGGGATGATATTCAAGAGTTAAATACACCTTTACCTAGATGGTGGTTGTATTCTTTTGTGTTTACTATTTTTTGGAGCGTAGCATACCTTATTATGTATCCAGGTTTAGGATCATATGCCGGCGTACTCGGATGGACTCAAGTAGGACAACTTGAAAAAGAACAGGAATATGCTGATAAAACATATGGTCCTTTGTTTGAAAAGTTTAAAAATACAGATATAGAAACTCTTGCAAAAGATGAGGCCGCATTAAGGATAGGTGAACGGCTTTATGCAAGCTATTGTACTACCTGCCATGGTTCGGACGCTCGAGGTGCGAGAGGCTATCCTAATTTGCGTGATGATGACTGGTTATATGGTGGTGAACCTAAAGCGATAAAAAAATCCATTATGGATGGTCGACAAGGGGCAATGCCAGGATGGAATAGTATTTTAAAGGAAGAAGAAGTGTTTAATGTTGTCAGTTATGTTGAACAATTGGCAGGGCGTGTTGTTGATGACATACACGCTGCTTCTGGTAAAAGTATTTATGATGCGAACTGTGCGATGTGTCATGGTGCAGAAGGCAAAGGAAATTTTATGTTTGGCGCGCCTGATTTAACTGATGATATTTGGTTATACGGTGGCTCACAAAAGAAGATTATCGAGTCAGTTAACTTGGGACGAACAGGTAATATGCCAGGCCACAAAGAGTTTCTTGGCGAAGCAAAAGTACATTTATTAGCAGCATATATAACCAGTTTGACTAAATAAATATGGAACAAATTAACGATACGGATAACAAGTCTGATATTATTGAGCAGTCTTTATATGAACATAGGCAAAAAATATATCCGCGTCAGGTAAAAGGACTGTTTGCTTGGCTTCGTGTGTCAGCTGTTATTGTTTTATTAGGTTTATATTTTATCCTTCCTTGGATTGAATTAAATGGCCGGCAGATTGTTTTATTCGATTTGCCAGCCAGAAAATTTTATATCTTTGGTTATACCTTTTGGCCGCAAGACTTTTTATTTTTGGCTTTCATATTAATCCTCCTTGCTTATAGCTTGTTTTTCTTTACTGCTATTGCCGGTCGTTTGTGGTGCGGTTATTCCTGTCCACAAACGGTTTGGACAGAAGTATTTTTATGGATAGAAAGAAAAATAGAAGGAACGCGCTTACAACAAATGAAGTTGGATGAAGCTAAACTATCTGTTCAAAAAGTTTCACGTAAATTTATTAAACATCTTCTTTGGCTAATTATAGCAGGTGCAACAGCTGTTACTTTTGTTGCATACTTTTCTTCTGAAGAAATCTTAAGCAGACATTTGTTCACCTTTCAGTTAGGTAGTTGGGAAATGTTCTGGATTTTTTTCTTTACTATGGCGACTTATATAAACGCTGGCTGGATGCGTGAACAAGTTTGTAAATACATGTGTCCTTATGCGCGATTTCAAGGTGCAATGTTTGATAAAGATACACTTATCATCTCCTATGATAATAAGCGTGGCGAACCAAGAGGAACAATACGTGCGAACTCAGATTATAAAGTAGAGGGTTTGGGTGATTGCATTAATTGCACAAAGTGTGTTCAGGTTTGCCCGACAGGAATAGATATTCGTGAAGGTTTGCAATATGAATGCATAGGTTGTTCAGCCTGCATCGATGCTTGTAATAACGTCATGAAAAAAATGGATTACCCAGAAGGTTTAATTCGTTATACAACGCAACACGCTATAGAAGGAAAACAATCTCGTATACTCAGGCCTCGAGTCGTTATTTATTTTACGATACTTGTTTTGTTCAGCTCTCTATTTGTCTTTACCTTAAGTCAAAGAAAATCGATAGACCTCGATATTATTCGTGATCGAAACCAGTTATACCGTGAAACAGTCGGTTTGATTGAAAATATCTATACCTTGAAGTTAATAAATAAGGATGACGAAACGCATGAATTTGTTCTTCAAGTAGACGGTGTTAAAGATTTAATCTTATTAGTTGATAAAGAAAAAATAGTTGTAAGAGGCGGTAGTGTTGTCGATTTACCGGTACGTGTACGTGCAGATGAAGAAAACCTTAAGCAACGTAGTAGTGTTATCTATTTCACATTGACTTCGAAAGATAATGTTGAATTGAGTACAAAAGAAGAAGCGAAATTCTTAGGACCATAAATTTATGAATATGTTAGACGAACAAGAGCAACGGCTTCCCTGGTATAAAGAGCACTATGTCTGGATGGTAATTTTTTTCCCATGTCTTGCTATTGTTGGAGGCATCATTACGCTTAATCTGGCGCTTAAATCGAATGATGGTTTAGTCGTCGATGATTATTATAAGGAAGGTCTGCAAATAAATCGTACATTAGAACGCGATCAAACTGCGTTGGGTTATCAGTTGCAGGCAGAAATACAAATAGATCAGAGACTGGAAGAAGTGGTCATCAAGCTTAAAGCAAATCCGAGTTTTAATTATCCAGACAACCTATCCGTTACTTTTCTAAACGCGACGCGCGCCGGTTTTGATAAAGAGGTCAATTTATTATTAACGGAAAAAGAAACATACCGAGCTAATTTATCGAAACTGATGGTCGGCAAATGGTATGTACATATTCAGCATGATGATTGGCGTTTGATTGAATCAATCAACATAAAATAATCATTATTATTCAGCATGTAAATTAGTGTCGCTTATTTAAAGCACTTCGTTTTCCATAAATTATATTGTTTTTTAGTCATGCGGCTAAATGCAGATAAATCTATCCAAAAACGCTTAAATTGTAGCTAACTTCGGATAAATCATTTTATAATGACATTCCAGTATTCTCAGTTGAAGAAAAAACGCTTTGTTTTAAAAGTCACTTAAATTTTACAAATACAGTCATAAATTTAATGAGCGTCAAAAAAGGAATTTTTCCTACCGAAACACTCTAATACGCATTGATTATTAAATGTCATAAAATATTAATCTAAGTAATTGATAATTATGAATATTAATAAAAATAGATGTGTTAGATTAAAAAAACGAAAAAAACTCATATTTTAGGGTAGTTGCCGATATATTTTTATTACACTTTAGTGTTATATTACAGTGTCTCAAATAAGAGACTTTATATATTTTTTAATAACTATAATTTAATTATTTTTAGTTTTTTTATAACAAAAGGTAATAAAAAATAAGTTCAAACGATTGTAAAAAATGTGAATAAATTCACGTATATAAGTTTTAAATACAGTCATAATGCGCACTTCATCACAGTTAATGAATTAATAAGTACATGGTTCAGCTAAAAAGCGAATTATTCAACGAGAATTGCATTAATTAGAGACATTTGGCCAAAAATGAGGAGCTCTGAATTCCCGAAAATAGTGGGGTTAAGCGGAGATATAAATGTTTAACTTTTTAAAACGAAGAACTGAGCACCCAAAACAAAACCGTTCGAAACTATCGTACGAAGGTGCACATGATAGTTATGGTCCTCAGAAAATGAGTGTTTCGGACTCTCTTCAAGCGCTCGAACCAAGGATTATGTTCGATGCTGCTGGTGTTGCGACTGGTGCGGAAGTCGCTGCGGATGAAGTTGCACAAGATCAAGCCGAGCAAGCTCTTACTGAAAATCTCCAAGCACAGGCTGTTAACCAGGAAGACAAAGAAACTGAAGATGTCGTTGAAGCGTTAGCCGATCTCGTCCCGCCAGCAGATAGAAATGAAATCATTTTTATCGACAAGAGTGTAGAAGACTACGCAACGCTGCTCTCAGGTATTAATAGCAGTGCCGAGTTGGTCTTTATTGATTCCAATTCAGATGGTCTTGAACAAATTGCAAATACCCTCGAAGGTCGATCCGATGTCGATGCAATACACATTGTTGCACATGGCGATGCCGGACAATTACAACTCGGTAATTCGGTTCTTACTCAGGAATCAATGCAGGGAGAGCATGCCGGTGAATTATCCACTATTGGTAATGCGCTCGGTGAGAACGCAGACATTCTTATCTACGGTTGTAATTTTGCCGAAGGCGATTTCGGTAAAGCGGCAGCTGAATCCCTAGCGGAATTAACCGGTGCCGATGTCGCTGCCTCTGATGATCTAACCGGTGCTGCAGATTTAGGTGGTGACTGGGATCTAGAACAGCAGATTGGTGAAATTGAAACGGAAGTGTTTGCTTCAACCGAAGCAATGGATTTATTCAATTCTACTTTAGCAGCGGTGACACTGGATTCCGGCGCAACAGCACAAACTATGGTCGACACCATGTCAACAACCGGTAATGGTTTGACTATCACTAACCCTGATAAACATTCTCCACCGGGTGATGATCTGGCAAACGGGATCTTTACTGATGGTACAGCTGCAGGGCTAGATGTCGATTCAGGCGTTGTTTTTACAACGGGTAGATTGACAAATCTGGCCGATGATGGTGATGGGTCAGATGACTTCTTGAGTACCAATAACACCAACCTTAATTCAGAGGATGCAGAATTGGATTCCGTGCTCACCAATTTGGGTATTGCCAATGGTAACCAGGTCGATCGCTCCGAGTTTACCCATAACTTTACTGCTGATTCGGGTATCACAAAGATAGCCGTGCAATATGTGGTTGGTACCGATCAGGATCTGTCTGCAGTAAGTAATACATCTAATGCAAACAATGATGCCTTTGGTATTTTCATGACGTCCAATCTGGATGGGGCTGGTGAACCTGCAGGTGGAGCAACCTGGACGACAGTTGCAGCTGATAGCTTGTCATCTTTAGAGGATGCAAATGCTTTCACTAATGGTTGGGATGATGGGGAAGGAACAGAGTTAAGTAGCGTCACAGATGCCAGAACGGGTGTGGCAAGTGTCCTAGATGACGGCACAGAGTATTACATGAAGTTTGAACTGGCTGATATGAGCGGTAGTACCGGTAACGATACGGCCGTCTTTCTTTCTTACTTTGGCTCATCTATCTCGCTAGATGCAGATGGCGATGATTCAAGTGGCGCAACAGGCTTTGATTATCAAAATACTAATTTTACTTATGATCCTGCTTCGACGGGTGTGCCCATTGTTGATGGTGATGCCACATTAACAAACTTCGATACAACCAATATATTCTCTGCAACTATTACGATTGGTACAGGTTTTGACAACACAGATGCAAATAGCACGGTGGGTAATGGTGATCAATTAATCTTTACTAACACGGCAAATATTACAGGCAGTTACGATTCAACAACTGGTGTCCTTACTTTAACCGGCTCCGATACAACTGCGAATTATGAAGCGGCATTAAAAAGTATCCAATTCAATACTTTTTCAGACACGACAGGTGCTCGTGCTATTTCTATCGTATTAACTGACGATGATGGTGCAAACAGTACAAACAGTAATACAGCAACTTCGACCATCACAGTTAGCAGTGTTAACTCAGCTCCAGCTTTGGGAGCAAACACGACAATATCTGTCAATGAAAATCAAACTGCGGTTGGCAATTATGCGGCAACCGATCCGGATACCGGAGATACTATCACCTATAGTTTAAGTGGTACTGATGCAGCACTCTTCAGTATCGATACGAGTGGCGTAGTAACGTTTAATTCGGCACCGAACTTTGAAGACGATCCTGGTCCATTTAGTTTTACCATTACTGCCACCGATGTAGGCGGCTTGACTGATACCCAAGATATCACTGTGAATGTTTCGGATGTTAACGAAGAGCCAACAGCGGTGGTATTGGGTGCGACCTCAACAAGCATACCGGAAGACACCGACACCACCGGTGCGGTGGTATTAACGACAGTATCAATTACGGATGATGCGTTGGGCACGAACACGATTACGTTAAGCGGCGCGGATGCAGGTGACTTTGAAGTGGTTGGCGGTGACTTGCGATTAAGAGCGGGTACGGTGCTGGACTTTGAATCGGGCAAGACCAGTTACACGGTGACAGTGAATGTGGACGACACGGGTATCCCTGGTGATCCGGGCGTGAGTGAAACGTTCACGTTAACGATTACCGATGTCAATGAAGAGCCGACAGCGGTGGTATTGGGTGCGACCTCAACCAGCCTAGCGGAAGACACGGACACGACTGGTGCGGTGGTATTAACGACAGTATCAATTACGGATGATGCGTTGGGCACGAACA
>JBELBG010000039.1:0-8920 GCA_042095435.1 Thiotrichaceae bacterium
CTACACTAAAATGTAATATGAGCCACGTCTTATTTGTCACTTTTAGAAGACAAGCTTATTTTAAAATAGCTGCCTTTTTTAATTTGTTGTCTGACTAAGCACCGAAGTTGTATCAGCTAGGCGACCAATCAGTGTCTTTACAAAGATTTTCAAGAACCGAAGTTGCGTTCCTTCTTCTGCCCTGTCCAATGTTGAAGCATTCACTTGAATTAAGGCAACGTCTGTGTTCGCTATTACTGAAGCAGAACGCTTTGCCTTTGTTAAATAACCCATTTCACCAAAACAGTCGCCTTCCTGAAGTGAATCAATCCTTTGTCCGTTCTTTTCGATACTGACAAGTCCGGAGAGCACGATATAAAAAGAGTGATCTTCTTCACCTTCCTTGATTATACTCGTGCCTTTGGGGTAGTTGTGCCAGTCACAGGCGCGAACGAGCTCCCATATATCAGCATCAGTGAAACCCTGAAAGAATCCCAGGTTTTGTACCGTTTCAAATTTATCGCGTAATGAATCCTGATTCTCTACTCTATCGAGATCTTCAAATATTAAAGCCAGATCGGCGGCAAGATCTAAACCCATGCTGTATCGTTTATCAGATTTCTTTTTCAGCATACGGTTTAAAGCATACTCAAGACCTTCCGGCACATCATTCCTAAACTCGCTTAACGATGGCGGTTTTTCCGAACTTATTTTTTTAGCGATAGCGCTGAGATTGTCGGCTTTAAAAGGGTGATGTCCTGTCAGCATTTCATACATGACGATGCCCAGCGAAAAAATATCGGTATTTGTCGATATTTGCCATTCATTGATTTGTTCCGGAGACATATAAAGCGGTGAACCGAGAAAGCCATGAAATTGTGTTTCTAAAAAATCTTCACGAATGATCATAGCGATACTGAAATCAGCAATTTTAATATCCAGCGTATTGGTTTGCAGAATGTTATTCGGCTTTATGTCACGGTGAATTATTCCTTGTCGGTGTGCGTAGTCGAGTGCTTTGGCTACTTTATAAATAATCCCGACGACTTCTCTTATAGGGAGTAATGTATCCGGTTTGCAATAGGGATCCAGTGTTTTTGCGTCATTGATGTATTCCATCACCAGATAGCAGTTATTTCCATCAATATCTGCGTCAAAGATATTTAAAATACTAGGGTGGCTTAATACACCAGCAGCCTGAGCTTCGTTAAAAAATAACTTTTTAAAGCGCTCACCTGTTTCTTTTTCATTTAGATATTGGGAATGCGCCAGTTTAATAGCGACTTTTCTATCAGCGAATGGGTCATGCGCTGAATAGACGGTACCCATACTGCCTTTACCGACTTCTTCGATAATTCGATACTTACCAATTTTTTCTGGAATAGCTGTCATAAACTGATTTTTTAAATATCTTCCATTTTAAGCTTAAGTAACATGAAGTCGAGGTCATTCGCAAGTAAACGATCTCTGGTTTGTTGTAATTTATTCGTATTTTTATATGGCCCAACACGGACACGGTGTCGAACATCTTGACCATTAATGACAACACGCTGAATATCTGCCGTGACGCCCATTAATGCTAATTTGGCTTTAATCTCATCAGCAGATTGATATTCCTTGAATGAACCAACCTGTAATACAAACATAGTTGGTTGCTGTTTATCATTATTTTTGGCGACAACCCCTTCTTCTTCAACAGATTCCCATTCCGATATGTTTACTTCTTTGTTCGGGAGAATCTGGTAAAAATCAAATTGGGGCTCGGGCAATTGCGCAATGCTTTCGTCGTCAACTTCTGTTGTTTTTTCTGATATAGATTCTGGTACTAAAAGAGTGTTATTGCTTTTGATTGTGGCATTGTGCCCATAGAAGTAAACAATAACAGCAATAAATAAACCGACTGATAAGCCGGTAAAAAAAGAAAACACATTGCTGAACCGGTTTTTAATCGGTGCAGAGGGTTTCTTCTTTTTCATGTTTTTATAATCTCTCGGCACTACATTTCCTCTGGAGAACTTACGCCTAGTAGAGACAGCCCGTTTTTAATCACCTGTTTGGTCGCGGTAATTAACGTAAGGCGAGCATTTCTTGTTTCATCATCATCAATTAAAAACTGACTTGTGTTGTAATAACTATGAAAATCATTAGCCAGCTCTTTCAAATAATAAACAAGCTGATGCGGTTCATAGGCTTGAGCAGCATTTTCTATTACCTCAGGATATCTGGCAAGTATAGCGAGTAACTTTATCTCATGTGGATCTGTCAGCACTGATAAATTCGATAAAGCCTTTTGTTGGTCATAGCTATAGCCTTTTTCCGGCATTTGTCTAAATACACTACAAATACGGGCATGTGCGTATTGTATATAGTAAACCGGATTATCATTTGATTGAGACTTTGCCAGTTCCATATCAAAGTCTAGGTGTTGTTCGCTTTTGCGCATAATGTAGAAAAAGCGGGTAGCGTCTTTGCCTACTTCATCTTGTAGTTCTTGCAGGGTAATAAACTCTCCTGAACGCGTCGACATTTGCAGTTTTTCTTTACCGCGATATAGCGTGGCAAACTGGACAAGTAAGATTTCCAGTTTATCTGACGATAGTCCCAGTGCTTGCATTGAGGCTTTTACTCTGGCGATGTAGCCATGATGATCGGCGCCCCAGATATCGATGATTTTTTCAAAACCACGTTCTACTTTATTCAAATGATAAGCAACGTCAGATGCAAAATAGGTTGCTTGCCCATTTTCTCTAACCAAAACACGATCTTTTTCATCGCCTAACTTACTGGAACGAAACCACTGTGCGCCGTCTTTGACATAGACCCAGTCATTTTCAGTTAGTTTAGCGATACATTTATTAACAATATTTTCGTTTACTAAAGAGCGTTCAGAAAACCAGTTATCAAATTCAACACCAAAGTTATTCAGATCGGTTTTAATGATTTCCAGAATATGTTCCAAACCAATAGCGAATACGGTTTGATAATTTTCATTACCAAGTTCATCAATACAATATCTGATTAAATTATCAATTTTTAATTCTGCATCTTCTTCTGCATACAAAGGCAACAGTTTTTCAGAAGATGTTATAAATTTATCTGCATGTTCTAAATGCAATGTGATAGCAATATCATTGATGTACGAGCCTTTATATCCATTGTCCGGAAAGGGAATATCCAGGCCGCAATGTTGTAAATAACGTAACCAGACACTGACAGCGAGTATGTCCATTTGTCGCCCGGCATCATTAACATAATATTCACAGCTAACAACATAGCCTGCTTTTTTAAGTAAGTTAGCAACAACGGCTCCGTATGCTGCCCCGCGACCGTGGCCGATATGTAATGGGCCGGTAGGGTTTGCAGAAACAAATTCAATTAAAGTTGGTGTGTTATTACCAATATTTGAGTCACCGTAGTTATCTCCCTTATTCAGAATTTCCACAATAATGGATTGGTGCGTATTTTTTTTCAGAAAGAAATTAATAAAACCTGGGCCGGCGATTTCAGTTTTTTCTATTATGTTAGATTCAGGTAAATGACTGATGATCTCCTCAGCTAACAGGCGTGGATTTTTTTTTGCTACTTTTGCCATAACCATGGCGATGTTCGTCGCAAAGTCACCGTGTGATGCATCGCGGCTGTTTTCTACTGTTATATTGCTTTGTTCTAACTCAAGACTCTTTAAAGATTGAGTTATTAACTCCTGAATTTGTTTCTTCACCGAATATCCTTACAACTTACTGATTTTGAAAAGTGGCACATTCTAGTAGCTTTATTCGATCAGGAGAAGCTACATTGTTTTTATTTAACGACAGTGAGCCCTAGGTTTTCCCAATTTTGCATGCCGCCGCGATACCACTTCAGTTTTTGTGGCGGATAGCCAAAACGAAGCAGTGTTTTAATATTTGAAGGCGACTGTCCACACCACATCCCGTTACAAAAAAGTACCAATGTTTTGGCATTAGAGAAATCCCACAGGTTTTCAAGATTAATTGCACCGAACTTTGTTTCCAATATATCTGATATTTGAAAAGGATCGGCGCCTGCTTCAGGTTTTAGTAAAGTCCATGGGATATTAACTGAACCCGGGATCGTGCCTTTTTTAACCCAGCTCTTGGTTCGTGAATCGATCACAATTACTGAATCATCACCCTCTGAAACACGTTTCAGGTAATCCAGCATTTCCAATTCTGCAATTGTTTCTACACCATCTGCGAGTTGGCTAGGTTGAATACAAAAAGGAGGGCACTGTCTTGATGTCCTCGCATAATCCGGGTTAACCATATTCAATTGAGATTGATTTCTTTGAATTCTGACAGCTTTGTCATCATGAATAACATCAACATAGTCAATATTGTTGCTGATACCAACCTCAATATCGTCATCTGAAGCGTGAGCAGAAAAACTAAAAAACAAAAATATAAATAATACGGGGTTTAATTTATTCATAATTAGCTATCCTAAGACATATCCTGTGGATCAATATCCAACGACCAACGTACTTTTTTTCCTGACTTTATATTATCGATCTCATTTAACCAGTTATCTAACTGAGAGTGTAAATTTTTTCTATTAGTTGACTGAATAATTAATTGATAGCGATATCGACCACTGCGTTTTTCAATGATTGCTGGAATAGGTCCAAAAAGTTGTAAAGCACTATTTGTTAGTGTGCTAAGAATTTTCATTGATTGATTAATAAACTGCTTAGCATCATTTGCGTTATGCGCTTCAGCCCTGAGAAAAGCCATGTGCGTGTAGGGTGGCAAGGAAGACAGCTTTCTTTCCTGTAACAACACCTCTGAAAAATAATTATAGCCGTGTTCAATAAGCTGTTTAAATAAGGGATGCTCAGGATTATAGGTTTGCACAATGACGGTACCTTCTTTTGAACCTCTTCCTGTTCGACCACTGACTTGCATGAAAAGTTGCGCAAGTCTTTCGCTCGCCCTGAAGTCTGTTGAAAATAACCCTCGGTCAGCATCAACAATGCCAGTGAGTGTTACGTTCGGGAAATGGTGCCCTTTTGCTAACATTTGTGTGCCAACCATAATATCCACTTCACCAGCGTTTATTTTTTCAAGATGATCATACATCGCGTTTTTCTTTCGGGTTGTATCCCGATCAATTCTTGAAATCTTGGCTTTAGGAAATAAGTCCGCCAGTACTTCTTCTATCCGTTCTGTCCCATGACCTAATTGTAATAACGGTTCGCCGCACTCTAAACAGTTTTCGATATTCCTTTTCTGAGAACCACAATGATGACAGGCGAGTAAGTTTTTGGACTTATGGTAAGTAAAAGGTAATTCACAACGTTCACATTCAACTTTCCAACCACAGTGATGACAAAATAAATGTGCGGCATAACCTCGACGATTCAAGAAAAGTAATACCTGATTTTTGTTTTTTAAATGCTTATCGATTTCATCTACAAGTAATTGTGATAAAGGACCGTGCATTTTTTTTCCGCGTATATCGAGTATTCGATGTTTTGGTGGTTTCGCTGTACCTGCTCTAGTGGGTAAGACTAAATGTGTATAGCGTTCTTTTTTTGTATTATGCAAGGTTTCTAATGAAGGTGTTGCCGAACCTAACACAGCCGGAACCTTGTCGCGCGACGACCTGCTAATAAGCATATCTCTAGCTGAATATCGAAAAGTATCCTGCTGTTTATAAGAAAGGTCATGCTCTTCATCAATAATATAAAGCCCGGGGTTTGCAAGTGGTGTCCATATTGCGGAACGTGTACCTATTATTATTTTTGCCTTACCTGATTTAGCGTCTTGCCAGTGTTGCATTCGTTCAGTGTCGCTTAATCCAGAGTGTTGAATAGCAATATCGACTTCAAAGCGATCTTTAAATCGTTGTGTTTGCTGTGGTGTTAAACCTATCTCAGGCAGAAGCATCAAACACTGTTTATTCTCCTTTATGATTGGTTCCATGATGGCCATATAAACTTCAGTCTTACCACTGCCAGTCAAACCATCCAGTAAGAATGTGGCGGCACAGTCTTTTGAGCCTAAAACTGTTTTAACAGCAGTTTTCTGAGCACTGTTTAAATTAAAAGGGCTTTTATTAATTTTTATTTTTTTTTCTTTTACTTCGGCTAATTCTTTTGTAATTAACTTTTTCTTTTCAAGTGCAAGTAATGATTGTTTTGCTCTGGGGTAATTATTGTTCAGGCCTGATTCATTAACAGGGTGCTTCTCTTGTTTTAAATAATGAAGTATATGTGCTTGATTCGCAGATTTTTTAATTGTATTAGGATCAGTGGCGAGCCCTTCTTCTGTTAAGCTCCATATCGTTTCACGAAATGCTTCTATTTTATTATCCTTTTTTAGCCATGTGGGTAATGCGCTGAAAATCACTTCGCCAATTGGATAGTGATAATAATGGCTTGTCCAGATAAGAAAGTTTAAATGTTTATTTTTAAAGATCGGCTCAATATCAATAACATGATTAATTTTTTTTAATTTATGTTGTGGAAAATCACTGTGATCGGTTATCGATATAATGATGCCAATTACATCTTTGCGTCGACCAAAGGAGATAGATACGCGCATTCCAGGTTGCAGCTTTTCTATTTTGTTTGAGCTTGCTGGTATATAGTCGAACAGCTGCCGAAGAGGAGTTGCTATAGCAACGCGTAGAATGCAGTTATTTGTAGTCATTTATGATTGCAAATGATAATGAATTTTTATCTGAAGGCGTCATCAGATAAACAGAATACACCACTAAAATAGATCAGGAATGGAACTGGATTCTGATTCTTGTAAAAAGACATCAGGCTGTTTTGTTTCAGTTTTTGCTTTTGGTGTTTTTTCTATCCTGAAGACCTCAAATTTTGCATCCGGATCATTTGAATTAGCCAGTTCACCTGTATCAGGGTTAATACGTACATTTACAAGGCCTTCGGGTCGTTTCATTATAGATTCAGGCATGCCTTCCAATGCAACCTTCATATAATCAATCCACATTGGTAATGCAGCGCGTCCTCCGGTTTCCCTACTGCCCAATGGCTGAAACTTATCAAAGCCCACCCAACTTATTGTTACGACTTTTGAGTTAAAACCTGAAAACCAGGCATCATGCTGATCGTTTGTTGTTCCTGTTTTCCCGGCAAGGTCAGTACGATTTAACTGTAAAGCACGTCTCCCCGTTCCGAGGCTTATTACATCTCTTAATATCGAATTCATTATCCAGGCATTCTGTGCGCTTAATACACGGGGTGCATTGAATGATTCTGTTTCCTCCGTTACTTCTTCAATAATAGGATTCGTTATTTCAAACTCGGTTTCAGTTTCAATTTCCTCAACTGTTAAAGCATCCGGTTTAAGTTCTATACAATCATGACAGACGGTTAAAGGTACTGCTTGAAATGTTACCTCATCGCCGTAAGTTTTGACCTCATTTATGAAATAAGGCTCAATTAAATAACCTCCGTTTGCAAAAACCCCGTATGCTTTTGCCAGTTGCCATGGTGTTATTTCTGCACTGCCTAATGACAGCGATAAGTTTTGTGGGAGTTGCTCAATATCAAAACCAAAGTTTTTTATATGTTCAAGTGCAAAAGGAACACCTATCGCATGTAATAGCCTGATAGACACCAGGTTTCTTGAATGTGTTAACGCAACACGTAATCGAGTAGGTCCGTAACTTTTATGGCTATAGTTTTCAGGGCGCCATTCATCTTCAACACCGGGATCATCAAATACGATAGGAGCATCATTGATTAATGTTGCCGCTGTTTTGCCTGCTTCTATACCAGCAGAATAAATTAAAGGTTTGAAACCGGAACCCGGCTGTCTTTTTGCCTGGGTAATGCGGTTAAATTTATTTTTATAAAAATCAAAGCCACCAACTAAAGCCAATATAGAACCATCATCCGGTGACAGGGATACCAGACCACCTTCGACCTCGGGCAATTGAGAAAGCGCCCATTCCCCATTTTCAGTTTCGACCAACCTTATGATGTCACCAACTTTAACGATTTCCGTTGCAGATTTTGGTTTGGCACCTTTTCTGTTTTCGCTAACGTATTTTCTGGCCCATTCAAGACCTTCCCAGTTAACGTCAATCTGGCCTATACCGGACACTGTTGCAGTAATATATTTTTCATCGATATGGCTTACTATTGCCGGATAAAGGTTGCCCAAGGTTGGAAACGTTTCCAGTAGTGCGGCAAGTTCTTCGTCAGTTTTAGTTTCTATATTTTCTACATGATGTTCAGCACCGCGATATCCATGTCGTTTATCATAAGCGAGCAATGCATTTCTTAAGGCCTGGTTCGCAGCATTCTGGTTTTTATCTTTTACTGTTGTCGTAACAATTAATCCGGTGTTGTAAATGGCATCGCCTTGTTTATCGATCAACTCGCTTCTAACCATCTCTGCAATATAAGGTGCTTCAAGATCGATTGGTGTTGTATGCATGGAAGCAGATATAGGCGCTGATGAAGCTTCGTTGAACTCTTCTTGAGTGATATATGAAAGAGTTAACATTCGATTTAAAACATAGTTTCTGCGGATTAAAGCTTTTTCCGGATTACTGATTGGATTAGTTGTAGAAGGTGCTTTTGGTAAACCTGCAATCATTGCGACTTGAGGAAGACTTAAAGAGTTTATCTCTGTTCCATAATAAACTTGTGCTGCTGCTGCTACACCGTAGGCTCTTTGCCCTAAATAAATTTTATTAAGGTATAGTTCCAGTATTTCATCTTTACTCAACTCTCGTTCAATTTTAAAAGACAAAAAGATTTCATTTAGTTTCCTGAGATAGGTTTTTTCCCGGCTTAGAAAAAAGTTTCTTGCGACTTGCATGGTAATGGTGCTGCCGCCTTGCTTTTTAGAACCGGTTTTTACTAATGAATAGGCAGCTCTTGCGATACCTTGCCAATCGACACCGGGATGTACATAAAATCGGTCATCTTCAGCAGATAAAA
>JBELBG010000040.1:0-8706 GCA_042095435.1 Thiotrichaceae bacterium
GACACGAGCTTCTATTTGTGTACCTATAAAATTATCAGACTGACCAATAGAGTTTGAAATTCCCGCTGTTGTCCAGGCATCATTATCAGAAGCCAGCCAATACGATCTTAATGCGATGAAACTACTGAGTTTAGAAGTGGGTTTTAGTTTTAATCGAATACCTGGTGAAATTAAATTAGACCTCGCAAAAGGACCATAAATACCTGTTGGGCCAAAATCAAACCGTCTAGCGCCATATAAAGTATCAAATCGATTATTTTCTGCATCATTAGGATCGTCATCGCCACTTGCATAATCGAACTGTAAGGATAACTGTGGCGACCATTTGCTATCGAAACTATAACCTAGTTCAAAATGATGGAAATATGCAAAGTGATCCAAATCTATTGCTGATGATGTCGTCGATCGCGATTCACCAACCTGAAAAATAGATTCAAGTTGGTAATCTAACTTTTTCATTGCCGTTTTTCTGTAAACTCTAAAACCTGATGTGTATAAATCACGATTACGGGTATTCAAAGTCCCAGGTATATCGTCCTCATTCAGTCCAAATAAATAAAGCTCCGCCTTATGATCACGGAATAATTTAGACGTAGAGTAATACAACCCCCAAAAACGAACTTCTTTATATTCCTCATCAAACTTTGCATTATTATCAAGCGCACTGCCACTGAACAAGCGTTGGACAGGCAAAGTATAGAAAGCTCGGTACTCATCGCCACTATTATTTTGAAACTTCCAATCAATTCCTGTAAACGCGTTGATCGTGTTTCTAAATCTGTTTCTGGCTACCAGTCGCCTACTACCAACATCCATTGTTATTCGGCCGGCTCGCAAAGAACTCTCACTGTTTTCGATAAAAGTGTTATCTAAGGGTATTTCAACATAAGCTTGTAATAATTCTAGTGGGTTTACAATACTCCCTGAAAGAGGAGTTCCTGAGTCAGCCTGCGTGACTCTTGCATCAAGCACTTCAGCTGCAAATTTTACTTGCTGAAAATCAATACTAGCTAATAAATTTGTACGGAAAACGATTACCTGATCGCCGCCATTACGTGTACGCCGAAATTGCTCATCCAGGTTCTCAAAACGTGTCCGATGAGACCCAGATATAGACAACCAGCTGGGAAAATTTAAACCATTGTTTAAGCGCCACGGTTTATTGTTTGTATCGGCATATGAATTTACTGAAATGAAGATACAGAAAATCAGGAATAATATTATTTTTATATGGATCATGTTAATTATGTATTTATATACAAATATTTTTACTTTATTAACTACTTATCAGTTTTTTAGAAGGCATATAATATTCGTTTTTTTATAATTTAAAATATGTATTAATCTTCATATTTACCATTGGTTACCGATCATTATGTCATCGGTATAAATAAGTCGCTTGCCGCTAATACAAAGGTGGCTGCTCGACAATTACTTAAAGATGATTCCCTAAAAAAGAAAATCAATAAACTGCCCGGCAATAGCGCATCACTGACCAGAAAAATTATCCATGCGATTAACTGCTTTACCCGACTAGTGATAAATAAACCTAAAGGAAAATGGTGGGCCGTGGGCGATTCGAACGCCCGACCAATGGATTAAAAATCCACTGCTCTACCGGCTGAGCTAACGGCCCGGTATGGAGTTTTGAATGTTTTAAAGGCGAAGAACAACTTGCCTACATAACAAAGGCGGCGATAATACCCAAGAATTGCCTATTGGTAAAATAAATCTGACAAGTAAGCGCATATATCTTGCTTTTAATTGCCCAAGTCCTTATTTTCTACGTTATTTACAATAACAATATTAGTCATGGAGTTTTAAGAAGTGCCCATTTACGAATATAAATGTGACGAATGCGATCACAGGCTAGAAAAATTACAGAAAATTAGTGATGAACCCGCTAAAACTTGCCCGGAATGTGGCATAGATAGTTTACGCAAACTGGTATCTGCCGCCGCTTTCAAGCTGAAAGGTACCGGCTGGTATGAAACCGACTTTAAGGATAAAAAGCCTAAAAAAGAGGGAAGCACCAACACTCCGTGCAAAAATAAAGAATCAAAATCAACCGGTAGTACCGAAAAATCCGCTAAAAGCGATAAGAAAACATCGACAACAAGCAGTACTAGCTCCAAATAATACTGCCAAATGCTATGAGCACTCTCAGAAAGTACATCATCGCTGGCTTGCTCGTTTGGCTACCTCTTGCAGCCACCGTTGCCATCATTAAGCTGGTTATTGATTTACTTGATAAGACAATCCTGTTATTGCCGCCTGAGTGGCAACCAGCAACGGTTTTAGGCTTTTCAGTTCCTGGGTTTGGCGTCATTTTTGCCGTATCTATACTGCTATTAACAGGCATGCTCGCAGCAAACTTATTTGGTCGCCGTTTAGTCAGCCTTTGGGAAGCCATTTTAAATAAAATACCTCTGGTCAGGTCAATCTATAACAGCGTTAAACAGATTTCGACAACGCTTTTCGATGATAAAGGCAAATCTTTTCGCAAGGTGGTGATGCTTGAATACCCACGCAAGGGTGTCTGGAGTATTGGTTTTCTTAGCAACAACAATGTCAGCACTGAAATTGAACATGTTCCTGAAGGTTTATCTGCGGTATTTGTCCCGACAACACCTAACCCAACTTCCGGCTTCATCATTATGGCATCCCATGAAGACATTACTGAATTGGATATGACAGTGGAAGAAGGCTTTAAATTTATCATTTCTATGGGCGTAATCGTCCCTGATAAACCAATTCGAACCGAAATAACACCTAATAAAGTTGCGCAAAACCCTGCTGGCTCGTAAGATTCCGCCCTTTGTTCAGGCCAGATAGGAAAAACCATGCGCAGTCATTATTGCGGAGAATTAAATAGCACTCATATAGATCAGGAAATCGAGCTTTGCGGCTGGGTTCATCGTCGCCGTGATCACGGTGGTGTCATTTTCATCGACCTTCGAGATCGTGAAGGTATCGCGCAAATCGTATTTGATCCTGATCGCGCCGAATCTTTTGCTATTGCTGATTCTGTCCGAAATGAATTTGTTATAAAAATCACCGGTAAAGTCCGTAATCGTCCTGAAGGTACGATTAATCCGGAAATGCCTACGGGTGAAATTGAAGTACTGGGCTATTCCATCGAAATCCTGAATAAAGCGAAAACACCACCTATTCAAATGGATGACGAACACGTACATGATGATATAAAACTGAAATACCGTTATGTCGACTTACGTCGTACATTTATGCAGCGTAACTTACGTTTGCGCTCGAAAATCGCAAAAGAAATGCGTGACTTTCTTGATGTACGCGGTTTTCTTGATATTGAAACACCAATGCTGACCAAGGCAACACCTGAAGGGGCTCGCGACTACTTAGTGCCCAGCCGTACGCATCCCGGTAATTTCTTCGCGCTACCACAATCACCACAATTATTTAAACAGTTGTTAATGATGTCCGGAATGGATCGTTATTACCAAATTGTGCGTTGTTTCCGCGACGAAGATTTACGCGCTGATCGTCAGCCTGAATTTACTCAGCTTGATATCGAAATGTCTTTTATGAATGAAGACGAAATCACCGGCATGATGGAAGAAATGTTGATTACGTTATTCAAAAATGTACTTGGTATTGAATTACCTTCTCCATTCCCGCGCATGACTTATGCTGAAGCAATGGAACGTTTTGGTAGTGACCGACCGGACCTTAGAAACCCGCTGGAACTGATCGATGTAAGTGACTTGATGAAAGAAGTTGAGTTTAAAGTTTTCTCTGGCCCGGCCAATATGGAAAATGGTCGAGTTGCAACATTACATGTTCCCGGCGGCAGTGCTTTATCACGTAAACAAATTGATGATTACACCAATTATGTCGCGCAATACGGTGCACGTGGTCTGGCTTATATTAAAGTTAACGATGTTGCAGCTGGGACTGAAGGCTTGCAATCACCCATACTTAAATTCCTGCCTGATGAAGTTGCGCTCAGCATTATTGAACGCACTAATGCTAAAGACGGTGATTTAATTTTCTTTGGCGCTGATAAGTCCAGGGTTGTTAATGATGCCCTTGGTGCATTACGTAACAAGCTGGGGCAGGATCTTGAGTTGCTTAAAGGTGAATGGGCGCCAATGTGGGTCGTGGACTTCCCGATGTTTGAATTCAACGAAGATGAAAAACGTTGGGACTCATTACATCACCCGTTTACTGCACCGAAGACAATAGATATAGAATCAATCAAGGAAAACCCGGGCAAAACATTATCTCGCGCTTATGATCTGGTACTAAACGGCACTGAATTAGGCGGCGGGTCTATTCGTATACATGATGCAGAAATGCAATCGGCCGTATTAGACCTATTAGGTATAGGGGAAGAAGAAGCACGTGAAAAGTTTGGTTTCTTATTAGACGCGTTAGCTTATGGTTGTCCACCGCATGGCGGCATCGCTTTTGGTTTGGATCGCACTGTAATGTTAATGGCAGGCTGTGAATCAATTCGTGATGTGATTGCTTTTCCAAAAACACAAAGCGCGAGTTGTCTGCTTACTTCGGCACCTTCGACAGCTAATAACCGACAATTACGTGAACTAGGAATAAAACTAGCGAAACAAAATAAACCGGAATCTGACTAATAAAAACAGCTTTAATCTTGTTAAAAGTAGCTCATTGAGCCACTATTTTTGTATGGCAAATAACGTGACCAATCTACGTTCTTACACTTTGGAAAAAGAACAAATTCCGCCGACTGTTGTAGAACAGATCGATGATGCCGAACGTGCGGAATTAATCGAAAAAATAAAAATTCAGCTTAAAAAACAAAACGCTGTGATGGTCGCACACTATTACACTGAGGCAGAACTACAGATATTAGCTGATGAAACCGGCGGCTATGTTTCTGATTCTCTCGATATGGCGCGTTTTGGTAATGAATCAGATGCTGAAACATTGATCGTTTGTGGCGTAAAATTCATGGGCGAAACGGCGAAAATACTGAATCCGGAAAAACGCATCCTGATGCCGGATCTCGGGGCAAACTGTTCTTTGGATCTAGGTTGTCCGGAAGACGACTTCTCTGCTTTTTGTGATGCTCACCCTGATCACACTGTTGTTGTATATGCCAATACCAGTGCAGCAGTTAAAGCCCGCGCGGACTGGATGGTCACATCTGGTAGTGCAGTTGATGTTATTAAACACTTAACTGCCGAAAACAAAAAAATAATCTGGGCGCCGGATAAATACCTTGGCGATTATGTACAAAAAGAAACCGGCGCTGATATGCTCATCTGGCAAGGTGCCTGTATTGTGCATGAAGAATTTAAAGGCAAAGAACTCGAAGCCTTATGCGAACACCACCCAGATGCAAAAGTGCTGGTTCACCCAGAGTCTCCTGCATCCGTCATTCAACATGCAGATATGGTTGGCTCAACCACAGGCATTATTAATGCTGTTAAAGAAATGGATGCACAGGAATTCATCATCGCAACGGACAAAGGTATTTTTCACAAAATAAAAGAAGCCGCGCCTGATAAAATTTTGATCGAAGCACCTACAGCAGGCAAAAGCGCAACCTGTATCAGTTGTGCACATTGCCCGTGGATGGCAATGAACAGTTTACGCAAGTTAGCGCATACTCTGGAAACAGGCGAAAACGAAGTTTTCGTTAATGCAGATATTATTCAACGTGCCAGAAGCTCAATCCAACGCTTACTTGATTTCAGCAAAGGTCAGGCTAAAACAAAGCTGGCAGGCGACGCCTGATTCACAACACATATTCCTCGCCTGCTTGGGCAGCATTAACATGAATGTTAGAATTGCAACATAACTCTTAATATTAATTAATTCGGAAGGAAATAATGGCAGGTCATAGTAAATGGGCGAATATCCAGCATCGTAAAGGTAAGCAAGATGCGAAACGCGGCAAGCTCTTCACCAAGCTTATTCGAGAAATCACAATAGCAGCCAAACTTGGCGGCGGCGATCCGGATGCCAACCCAAGGTTACGTGCAGCAATCGATGCGGGAAAATCACAAAGTCTACCGAAAGATACCATTGAACGTGCGATTAAACGTGGATCGGGAGATAATGAAGGTGAAAACCTCGAAGAGATCCGTTATGAAGGTTATGGCCCTGGCGGCGTTGCTGTTTTAGTCGATACCATGACTGATAATAAAAACCGTACTGTTGCTGAAGTACGCCATGCTTTTTCCAAATTTGGTGGCAATTTAGGTACTGACGGCTCTGTTGCTTATTTGTTTACCAAAGCCGGTTTAATTTCTTACCCTGCTGGGCTTGATGAAGATACGCTCATGGAAGCTGCTATAGAAGCTGGGGCAGATGATGTGATTACTAATAATGATGGTTCCATTGATGTCATCACAGAACCGGATAGTTTTGTTGATGTAAAAGAAGCACTGGTTGCTGCAGGCTTTGAACCGGAAAATGCCGAAGTAACCATGCGTGCCTCAACTACAAGTGAGCTCGATAAAAAGGGCGCTGAAAGCATGTTGAAACTACTCGATGTGCTCGAAGATCTCGATGATATTCAAAAAGTGTACTCGAATGCGGATATACCTGATGAAGTATTGGCCGAATTAGGTTAAAACAAGAATGTTTGAACAAGCGAGAGAGGCATAAATCATACATGGGCACTTTAAGCGGCGAAGGTGTAGTCGAGTTTAATAGTCGTGATTAGAATTCTCGGGATTGACCCCGGTTCATTAAACACAGGCTATGGAGTCATTGATTCGAAAGGAAATCATTCCAAACATGTCGCTAATGGCGTTATCAAAGTAAAAGGTGAAACGCTGGCGGAAAAACTAAAAATCATACACGAAGGCGTCACATCATTAATAAAGGAATATCAACCGGAAGAAGTTTCTATCGAAAAAATCTTTATGAATCGCAACGCTGATTCTGCCATTAAACTTGGACAGGCCCGCGGCGTTGCCATTGCCGCAGCGGCAATACAGGACTTACCGGTTTATGAATACACAGCAAATCAGGTCAAACAAGCAACTGTTGGCAAAGGTCACGCGGCAAAAGAACAAGTTCAACATATGATCAAAATATTACTTTGTTTGGATAAACAACCTGCTGCTGATGCCGCTGATGCATTAGCTATTGCACTTTGCCATGCAAATTCAAGAGAAGGGCTACTGCGGATGCAAGGCGTGTCGGGTATACGTTACGGAAGATTACAGCAATGATTGGTTTTCTACGCGGGACAATCGTTAAAAAACAACCGCCGTTTCTTTTATTGGATGTACAAGGCGTCGGCTATGAAGTTGAGGCACCAATGACAACCTTTTATGCCTTGCCTGAAGCCAATAACGAAGTTGAAATCTATACACATATGGTTGTACGTGATGATGCACATTTATTATTTGGCTTTGCGACAGAAGAGGAACGCCATTTATTCAGAACCTTAATCAAAGTTAACGGTGTCGGTGCAAAAATGGGGTTGACGATTCTTTCTGGAATAGAGGCAGACGAGTTCGCCTTATGTGTGCAAAATAACGATGCCGACCGTTTAGTTAAATTGCCTGGCGTTGGCAAAAAGACTGCCGAACGCTTAATTATTGAAATGCGCGATCGCTTGGATGACTTACCGGCAACAGGTAACAAAAAAACCAGCAACACTCCGGCATGTAGCTCTGAACCTATAGGTGAAGCCGTCAGTGCTTTGATTGGCCTCGGTTATAAACCGCAGGAGGCCAGTAAGTTCGTGCTTGCCATAGCAAGTGATAATATGAGCAGTGAAGAATTAATACGTGAAGCATTAAAAAACTCTGTTAAAAAATAAACCTATACTTTAAGTTTCATAAATATTTATGTTTGATTGGATAAATAATATCGGCGATGTAACCAGCGCCGTGCAATTAGCATTAGCTCCCGCTTTCCTACTAACCGGTATGGCCGGTTTACTTGGCGTAATGACAAACCGACTGGCGAGAATAATAGATCGAGGACGTTGTCTAACAGAAGGCTCATCAAAAACTACCGAAAACTTACCAGATCAAACCAAAACAGAATTACAGAGCCTTGAACAACGCCGTAATGTCGCTAGCGCAGCAATTACAATGTGCGTGCTTTCAGCATTATTAGTCTGTTCGGTTGTAGCCGTATTCTTTTTTGAAGCCTTGCTAGGCTTAAAGTTGAACTGGCTAATAGGCTTACTTTTTATGGGTGCTACAACAACGCTTGTCATTAGCCTCGCTTTCTTTCTTCGCGAAGTTCATCTTGCAACACGCGGCATTCGTATTCTTGTCACTCCAGGGGAAAAACAAAAGTAATTAAATAATGATTTTTCTAATCACTTAAGAAAAAGTATGCTTAAAAAAATCAGGCACTCTGTTTTCCACTTCAATTAAGCCGTTAGGCGCTGATTCTCCTGTTCCAGCGTATTTCATTTTCGGATGCGACAAGGCTAATTGCTAATGCATAACATCTTTTTTCATAAACGGCTGACATAGTTAATATGATCATGATGGGTAATTTCTGTGTCATGTAAACTAGGCAGATTTATTTGTGGAGTAGTAATACCTGAAAATTCAAGTTGTGCCTCAAAAAGCTCTAATTCATCCAAGTCATCACTAATCAGGTAAAATCTATGTAATTTCATGGCAAGCCCTCCTGTCACTACATTTATCAGGATTCCTTTGATGAAATAAGGATATGAAGAGAAAATGCCTATTTCCGGCTCAGATATAC
>JBELBG010000041.1:0-8593 GCA_042095435.1 Thiotrichaceae bacterium
AAGTTAAATTATTGAATTCGATTACTGCCCCTGCACTATGTTTTGAAAACTAGCGCTTGCAAATACTCACATCTACTGAAAAATCGTTGAGATGACCGCATTGACGTACAAACTGGCGGGCGGAGTATAAACCAGAATGGCAAAATATGTGAAATTTTAGCGACTAATTTCGCTGAAAATAATGTGAAAAACACGCAAAAATAAGCCATTCATTGTTACGAAATATCAGAGATCATTGACTAGAGCCCATTTGTCGAGCTTGCCTTGCTCTGACGGAGTGAGAAAACTTGCTTATAATTCAGACTATGCACGACATTCCGAGCCGAATTGCTGACGTTTTACTTGAAGTTGAAGCCAGTCTGCGTGTCAATGGAAAATGGGATGCAAACAAGCCTGCTGAGAGTGATTTAAGCAGTGGTATTCCGTTTTGTATGGATACACTCAAATTTGAGCAGTGGTTACAATGGATATTTCTGCCAAAAATGAAAGAGTTGCTCGAGCAAACCAAACCACTTCCTGTCCAAAGTGCTATTTTTGAGTATGCTGAAGAATGCTTATTGAAAAGTGATCCTTCAACGGATAGTTTGTTAAAACAACTAAAACTATTTGATGAGCTAATTAGCCTTCAAGCAAGTGTACTTAGGCACTAACTTGCTTAGCTATTTATTAAGATTGTCATTAGTAACTGACGAAATATATTGTTATTAACATATTATGGATAAGCTCAATAAAGTCGTTGCTGAATCAAGACGTAATGCTGAGGCAAGAGGACATTCCTATCGTGATAAAGCGCTGAAGCTTTATCCTTGGATATGTGGGAAGTGTAAGCGGGAATTTACACGCGAAAGCCTGACTGAATTAACAGTTCATCATAAAGACCATAATCATGACCATAACCCGATAGATGGAAGTAACTGGGAACTATTGTGCATTTATTGTCATGATCATGAGCATGCGAAATATCTCGATGCAGATAATGCAACCATTGCGGCAAGTAATGAGCTTGAAAAAGAACGTAGTACGGGCAAACCGTTTGCGAATCTTAAGGATCTGTTAAAGAATAGGTAATATAGTTCAGGTTTAAAATGCCTACACGCGATTTCCATATAATATTTTACTGATAAAAAATAGGAGTTATTTTAATGCCCAAGATCGTTCGTTTTCATGAATTAGGTCAAGCCGATGTTCTAAAGTTTGAGGAGTTACCGTTAGCAGAACCGGAAGAAGGTGAGCTTCGTATTAAGGTCGAAGCGATTGGATTGAATCGTGCTGAAGTTATATTCCGAAAAGGGCAGTATCTGGAGTCGCCTGAATTACCTTCCAAACTAGGTTATGAAGCTGCAGGTGTTGTTGATGCAATTGGTGCCGGTGTGGAAGGTTTTCAAATAGGCGATCGGGTAAGCAGTGTTCCGGCATTTTCAATGACAAAGTACGGTGTGTATGGAGAGTCTGCTATTTTGCCTGTTAGTGCAGTGGCTCATTACCCAGAGAATCTTTCTGTGGCTGAAGGTGCTGCAATTTGGATGCAATACCTCACTGCTTACGGGGCGTTAATTCATTATGGAAAAATGAAAAAAGATGATGTTGTATTAATCACGGCTGCCAGTAGTAGTGTTGGTCTGGCTGCAATCCAACTTACCAAGGCAGCAGGTGCGTTAGCAATTGCGACGACTCGCGGTGCGGATAAAAAACAATTTATTCTGGATGCGGGCGCTGATCACGTTATTGTTACGGATGAAGAAGATCTGGCCAAAAGAGTTATAGAAATTACATCAGGAGCAGGGGCAAATTTAATTTTTGACCCGGTTGGTGGGCCTGCATTATTGGACCTTGCAGCAGCAGCATCGCAAGGAGCAAGTATTTATGAGTATGGGGCTTTATCTCGCGATCCAACTCCTTTTCCCTTACTTCCATCGCTTGCGAAAGCATTGACCGTGCGAGGTTATACTTTATTTGAGTTAACCCAGTCAGCAGAGTTATGCGCACAAGCTGTTGAATATGTATTTAATAAACTTCAATCTGGTGAATTAAAACCAGTCATTGATGAGCAGCGCTTTAGTCTCGATGAGATTGTCGAGGCACAACGTTATATGGAAACTAATAAACAGAAAGGCAAGATTGTGGTTACTGTTTAAGATCTTGTGAATACAAAAAATATGATGAAGTTTCCTTATGTAAACTATTTTAAGAGGTGTTCAAAATGAGTAAGGACAGTCCGTTATTAAGTCCTGTTTCTTTAAATGATTCGATACAGTTGAAGAACCGTGTTGTGATGGCTCCCTTGACACGTGCGCGCTCTGGTCCGAATCGTATTCCTAATGAATTGATGGCTAAATATTACCGACAGCGAGCTACCGCAGGTCTAATTATCTCGGAAGCAACTGTTGTTTCAAAACAAGGCATAGGTTGGATCGATTCGCCTGGCATGTATAACGATGAACAAACACAGGGCTGGAAGCAGGTTGTTGATGAGGTTCATGCAGGAGGTAGTCAGATTTTTTTACAGTTGTGGCATTGTGGCCGTGCATCACATAGTGATTTTCATGATGGAGAAAAGCCTGTTTCTGCCTCTGCTATAAAATTAAACGGGGATGAGATTCATACCCCAAAAGGTAAGATGCCCTATGAAGTTCCTCATGCCCTTACTATTGACGAAATTAAGCAGACAGTGATGGATTACAGAAATGCAGCTAAACGTGCGAAACAGGCCGGATTTGATGGTGTAGAGATACATAGCGCAAACGGTTATTTACTCGATCAGTTTTTACAATCGCGCACTAATCAACGTACGGATGAATATGGTGGCAGTATAGAAAAACGTTATCGTATGCTGGATGAAGTTGTGCAGGCTGTTATACAAGAGATGTCGGCAGAGCGGGTCGCAGTACGTCTAGCTCCGAATGGTGTTTTTAATGATATGGGATCACCAGATTATCGAGAGACCTTCACTTATGTTGCAAAACAATTAAATCAATATGGTTTGGCTTACCTGCATATCATGGATGGTCTGGCATTCGGTTTTCATGAACTCGGTGAACCGATGGTACTTGATGAGTTTCGTCAGGTTTTTGATGGCGCGATAATGGGAAATTGTGGTTATACACAAGAAACTGCCGAGCAAAGGATTAGCCAAGGTCATGCAGATTTAATTGCATTCGGGCGTCCGTTTATGAGTAATCCAGACTTGGTAGAACGGTTTACAAATGATTGGCCACTTGCTGACGAGGCAGATGTGGAATTGTGGTGGACTCCGAGGGAAGATGGCTTAGCTGATTTCCCGGCTTATGATACTAATACGGGCATATAGGCCCTGTTAGGACGCGGGTTTTAATCTGGCTTTTGTAATTATTTCTTGTGCATCGTCGCTCCGGACTCATTATTCGTTATTCTGAAGTTATTTCTTTGTATATAGATTATCGAGAGCTTGTTCCAGACGCTCTCTATCGTTTACATCCCTGTAAATAAAAAACCGCTCGTAAGAGCGGTTTTAATTTTAATACCAGAAAGTGTTTTAAACTGCAGGGATTGATTTCTCAACAAGCTCTTTAACATTGTTAGTATAAGACTCTGTCAATTTAGCAATTTCTTTTGAATCTTCGATTGCATTGTTTGCAATATTTTGTGCGGTCGATGCTTGTTCTTGTATGAAGTTATTTAAAGAATCAATATCTTTGATTTCTGTTGAAGCTTTAAGTGTATCCATACTTATTTTAGCGTTTTCTTCAATTGCCTTAACTTGGATTGAAGCAATTTCTTCAATGTTTTTTAAGGTTAATTCATTTAATTGCTTTACGGGTGTCAATAATTCTTCAAATGTATTTGCCATGATGTTTCTCCAAATAAATAGTAATAATTGAGAATAATTATATACTTAATATGCTGCATCGCAACAAAAATATTGTTTTTTTTGTATCTATTTGTATTTAATAGATTATTTATTTATTTGAGCAATTGCTTTATTACTTTTAAGTGGTATTTAACTTTTTCCGGAGAGTCTTTCCGAACCGGGTTCAGGCTTGCCATAGTAATAGCCTTGGACCGTGGTAAAGTTCTTCGCAAAGAGGTAATTCAGTTGTTCTTTTGTTTAAACACCTTCGGCAATTACCTGAACGTTTAAGCTTTCTGCCATAGCACGAATTGCATTATATATCGCCGCATCACGCCGGATCAGTCAAAATATCTCTAATGAAAGAACGAACTATTTTAATGGTATCGATAGGTAATTGTTTTAGATATGCGAGCGATGAGTAACCCGTGCCAAAATCATCCAATACAATCTTGCAACCCATATCATGTAATTTATTAATAATAGATTTATTGTGTTTCGAACCTGTCATCAAAACAGTTTCTGTAATTTCCAATTCTAGGTCATTCGGTTTTAATTGATATTGATTTATTGGGTTCTCAATATGTCGTAACAGTTATTTAGTCTGAAATTGACTTGCCGATAAATTAATCGCTACTGTTACTGGCTGAGCATTTTTTGTAATAGTAAACTGCCATAACGCTAAGCTTCAGAAATAACCCATCCACCAGCTGTATTTATCATGCCTGAATCTTCGAGAATCGGAATAAAATTATCAAGCGGTATAATTTCTCCCGACGCCGCGTGCAATCGCAGTAATGCTTCGTAACCAACAACTTTATTTTCTATGACATTAAAAAGTACAATTCAAAGTCGTTATTTTTCACAGTATGCCGTAAGCGAGACTCCAACGTTATCTTGCTTAAAGAATCCAAGTTCAATTCATCAATGTAGAACTTATAATTATTACGTCCCAATTGTTTAGCGTGATACATTGCGGCATCAGAATTACGGAGTAAATCAGAAACAGTAACATTGTCATCAGGATACATGCAGATACCAATGCTATGGCTAATACTGATTTCCTGTCCATCGATATTAATCGTTTCTTTAAAAGTTATAATGATTTTAATTGCGGTGCGCTCAGCAAACGTATTAAAAGACTCGGCTAATAATGAAAACTCATCTTTAACAAAGTCTTTTCTCTATAAACGTGCTCTTAAATTTCCTCTGCTTAGATCGTTTACTGCATGGCCAGTCAGTATTAACGCGTGGTTTATTCTATGATCAAGGCTTCTCAGTACAGTGATAATGAAAACGAATACGATAAGACTGATACAAATGATTATGATATCAGTCAGCATGGTAATTTTATCTGTTTGTTTTTTATTATTATCAATTATTTTGTATAAGTCGTTTTCTATATTTATGGTTGTGTTGATTATAATATCTGCATGATTTTTCATTTTCCTTTTCAAATCATTCTCAATAATAAAATTAAGGTCAAGATATCGTGTCCATAAGTTATAAATGGAGCGTTTATTTTTTATTAAATATTGATAAGTTGCTCAAGGATCTTGGAAACTATGACAATATCAGCCATTAATTTCGGATAATTTTTTGATTCAGCTGAAAGGGACTCCAGAGAATAATGAATCTGACTAAGTTGCTGCGCTACCTCATTGTCTTTAACAGCTATCAAAACATCTTTGTTAGTTGTTTTGGTCAATTTTCTATGCATTCATACGCTCATTCCGACATTCGCGTAAGTACAACAACACCTGTTAGCGGCCAACTAAAGGAAGTTGGGTAAAATGCACTGGCCGGTATAAACGCTTATTTCAATCGTATTAATATGAATGTAAAGAAAATTGAAACGATATTAAAAGAATAGTCTTAAAAAAAACCAGACGGCCAGTATTTTTTCCAGAAATTAGCCGAAAAAAAACCATTAAGATAAATTTGTCCATCCTTAAATTTCTTAAAAATTGATTATTTATTTTAAAGAATAACTTACTTATTATGTTTTAAACTAAAAAATAGCGCGTATTTTTATTAAATGTAAGCTTTCTTTCATACGAAAAACTTGCCTGACAGTAATGTTTACAGAAGATTACGACACCTTCTTATTTTCTCTCTTTGCCACATGCCCAACATAATTCGAATTGGCCTTCGATTAATTCGCCGCATTGACATTGCCAAGCGCTTTGTTGCGGAGCAGCATTAAGTACTGCTTCTATAAGCGTTTCAGCTGAGAAATAATCATACTCATTATTAACCCAAACTTCAGGCCAACATTCATTTATCGGTAATTCGCCAATTCCACCTGTTAAGTTCATATTACGAAGGTGGCAATCAATATTATTGGCTTCTAATAAACTATGGATATGGCAAGCCAGAACAAAATTATCGCTAGTAAAAACTTTTTTCACTTTAGTGAAGTAAATATAGAAGACAGAAAATGGAAATAAGAAGGGCAACGACGGCTAAAATTGTAATCCGGTTTAATTGGCTTATTGTGTTTTTCAACTGAACTGCTAATGATTCGTTTTGTTTTGCTAACTCTTCAATAAGTTTTATTTGTTCAACATTAGACTCATCATTTGCATCAAGGCGTTGGTGCAATCGATCAACTTCTTTCTTAATACCATCAATAGTGTCTGGTATTTCCTTTTCATTTTTATTTTCATCGCCCTGATCACGAATTAACTTGATTAAACGAGTCGCGCCTTGAATAACAATAGGCGCGGTATTTAATATCGTATTAATTGTACTTAGGCTCATAATGGGTTTCTGACCTATTCATTTTTAATAAAGTTTGCGATGCTGACTTTATGATAAAGTCGGTATCAATAAGCAATAGCTAATAATAGATGCTTAACTGTATGTCGCGAGCAATGGATGTGCAAGCTGTCGATGTGAAACGTTATATTGAGAAATAATTTAAACAACGACATCATTATCTTTTCAGCCATTTAAGTTACAAATATGTAAACAAAGGAATTTTTCGGTAAAATTACTTGTCTATAAAAACACCTATAAAAAGAGAGTCACATATTAATGTCTGCAATTTCAGAAATTCAACGTTTAAAAACGCATATTAGCCAACAGATTATTGGTCAGGAAGTACTGGTTAATCGTTTATTGATCGCTTTATTGGCCGATGGGCATCTATTGGTAGAAGGCGCGCCCGGTCTGGCCAAGACCAGAGCAATTAAAGTACTTGCTGATGGTATCGAGGCCGATTTTCATCGAATTCAATTTACACCTGATTTATTACCGGCTGACTTGACAGGAACGGAAATCTACCGTCAGCAGGAAGGCAATTTTGTTTTTCAACAAGGGCCTTTATTTCATAACCTCGTATTGGCAGATGAAATAAACCGTGCTCCAGCAAAAGTCCAATCAGCATTACTCGAAGCTATGGCAGAACGCCAAATAACTGTGGGTAAAGAAACCTATTCATTACCTGAATTATTTCTGGTCATGGCAACGCAAAACCCGATTGAGCAGGAAGGCACTTATCCTTTACCAGAAGCACAACTGGATCGCTTTCTTATGCATGTGACGATTGATTATCCAGGAGATAAAGAAGAGCAGGAAATTTTAAGGCTAGCACGTAATGAAGCGAAAAAATCATTTGCTGTTGAAAATCATGCACCTGTTAAACAGGAAGCAATCTTTGCCGCGCGTGACGAAGTGTTGTCCATTTATATGGCGGAAAATATTGAACAATACTTATTACAAATTGTTTTAGCGACGAGAAATGCCGGTGTTTATGGTGATGATTTGGCGCAATGGTTGCAATATGGTGCGAGTCCAAGAGCCAGTATTACATTGGATCGATGTGCTCGAGCACATGCCTGGTTAGAACAACGTGACTATGTCGGCCCGGAAGATGTTCAAGCGGTGGCACACGAAGTATTACGCCATCGTTTAATATTAAATTATGAAGCAGAAGCGGATGGCATGACCACGGACAGTGTTATATCAGAATTACTGTCTCGTATTGCCGTTCCTTAAAAGCCGTTTTTTATCATGTCTGTTTTATCTGATTCTATTTCCAATCCTGCCCGTATAACAACAGCAGGCTTAATTGCTTTAAGCCAGAAGAGTCGTGGTTTGTCACTCAAATCGGGAATGATCAGTGCTGTACAAGCAGGAGATTATCAATCCGCTTTTAAAGGACGCGGTATGGAATATGATGAATCACGTCTATACCAAGCAGGCGATGATATCCGCAATATTGATTGGCGTGTTACGGCCAGGACAGGTAAGGCCCATACCAAATTATTTTGTGAAGAGCGTGAGCGACCGGTACATATCTGGGTCGATTTTCGCGCCCCCATGTTTTTTGCAACACGCGGTAAGTTTAAAGCGGTGATTGCTGCCGAGCTTGCCTGTTTATTTGCCTGGACAGCAAACCGACAAAGTGATCGGGTAGGTGGTGTTGTTTTTTCAGATAGTGTTCACCATGAACTGAAACCGCAGCGAGGAAAATCAGCCGTTTTAAGATTAATAAAGCATATGGTTGAACATCCAGCCTGGCAACAAAACGATGTTAGTGAAGATGAGCAACAAGGTATGTTGCACTCTTTAATTAATTTACGCCGAATGACACGACCGGGAAGTCTAGTAATTTTATTAAGTGATTTTCGTGGTTTTGATGAAGAATCCCGATCACATTTGATACGTTTGCGTCAGCATAATGAACTCATCATGGTGCATGTTTATGATTGGCTGGAAGCATTCTTACCTCCATCAGGCAATTATCGAATTCGAAATGGT
>JBELBG010000042.1:0-859 GCA_042095435.1 Thiotrichaceae bacterium
TTAATTTTTTTCATTCATTAGATCCGTATTATCATAATGTATATTTACTTATCAGTATTGATGATAGTGAACAAATAATTGATGAGCAAAAGCAGGGTTTAATTAAAGAGAATATCGAGTTAAAAATAGATAATTACTTTATAAACCAACAACTGGCTATACAGGAACTAAAATACCTGTCTTATCTTAAAGAAGTAAAAACAATTAAAGAGAAGTTATTGCCTGCCGCCGGACATAGTATTGATGGCTTGGACTACGCGACCTATTATCGACCAAGTATTGGTGGTGGGGGAGATTATTTTGATCTTGTAGACTTGAGAGCCGCTCGACTAAGGGCCGGGCATGAAAACCCACCATTGATATGGGGAGTAGGTGTGATGGATGTTTCAGGCCATGGTCCGGGTGCGGCTGTTGAGGTCGCAATGGTGGATGCCATTCTTCGTACCTATCAAGGAGAAAAGGATGCAGGTCCAGCGGAAGCCATCGCCTATGTGAATAAACACTTTTTTACTCGACAATTGAGAGGGGGCTTTTGTACAGGTTTTGTATGTAACTATGACGCTGAAACAGACTTGTTTTCTTATACTTCAGCTGGCCATTTACCAGTATTAATCAAGCATAGAGAAGGACACGTTACAATACTAGAAAGTGAGAGTGGTATACCGATAGGAGTCGAGAAAGAGTATCAGTGGATTACTGAGACTACACAACTGGAACAAGGCGATACAATTGTTATTTTTACCGATGGAATTACTGAAGCGGAATCATTATCGGGTCAACAATTCGGGATGGAACGTTTGATTACTTGCCTTGAAAATAGCCAAGCTGGATCGGCTGAAGTACTTATGTCACATTTTAT
>JBELBG010000042.1:869-8464 GCA_042095435.1 Thiotrichaceae bacterium
TACCTTTCATCAACACGTAAGCAATTCAGTAGAACAAGATGATCAGACACTGATCATGGTGACAATCTCTTCCTGATAAAAAATGGCACGACTATTTCTTGCACTCTGGCCTGATGATAAAACAAGAGAACAGTTATTCGATGTTGCAAATCAACTAAAAAATGAAAATATAAAACTTGTAAAGAAACCAAACCTGCATATGACGCTTGAGTTCCTTGGTGAAGTTTCAGACAAAGATAAAGATGAATTAATAGAAAGACTCAATGATATTAAAACGGAACCATTTGAAATCAAGCTAAGCCAAACCGGGTTCTGGAAGAAACCACAGATACTTTATGTTGGTACAACAATAATACCGAAACAATTGTTAACGCTTGTTAAATCAATAAAGAAGTGTGTTAAGCAACAAGGGTTAAAAACAGACGACAGAGAATATAAGCCGCATGTCACGATTGCCAGAAAGACAAAGCAGATATTATTACTTAAAGAAACATTTCAAATAACCTGGCAAGTAACTAGTTTTGCCTTGGTTGTTTCTAATTCAACGAATGCAGGTGTCGAATACTGGGTGATTCGTGAATGGTCTCTGATAACTTAGTTAAATGCCTGAGAACCGGGTAAGGATAAGAGTGTATGTCTGAGGTTTTAACTAAACGCCCAACTTGCAAATGGTTCAACCTCGTCCCGATTTAAAACAATCAACTGATACTTGTTTGGGTTTAATGAATGATCTTCTGTAGTGTCGACTGATAACTGTTGTAATAAATAACCGATTAATGCGCGTCTTATTTTTATTTCGATAATTTCGTTTTCACTGCCGTAATCGATTAACAGACTGGTTCGGTTTTTTTCATCCAATTTCGGATGCGGGCTTAATTTCAGCGTGATGATCTCGACCCAATCATCATCGTATTGCGCACTGGATTCGGCTTCTTTATCCAGACACTCTGCATCTTCAAAACGGGACAAAACGAAATCGCGAAAATCAAACGTTTCTTCATTATAGGCACGAACATGCCAGCGAAAACCGGTATTCACTAATGAATGCGGCTCGATAATACGCTCATTATTTTGTGACCTATTTGATAGTGAGTGATAACTTACTTTCAATTTTCTTTTGTTATGTAATGCTCTTGTGACTTGAGCCAAGTCGGTTTTATCTGGTAATCGGTTTGGTAAAGATAGACTGGAAACTGGAATGCCAAAAATATCGTTTTTCCGATCCGGTCCACCGACTACAGCCAGATTAGCTTCGATCATGGGTAGTACCTTAGCAGGTGACAGATCAGCAAACACTTCCTTAAATTGCGCTGTGGGTACGAAGCCGAAGACATTGTGCTTATAAGTCAGGTTTTCAGGCGCGATATCGCCGTAAAGTTTTAAATCTTTTGTTGCTGCCGCATCCGAGATACCAAAAGCCTTGGCCACGCCACTACGCGTCACCAAACCCGTGTAATAGGCTGTTAGCTCTATGTATTCAAGCCGTTGTCGTGTTGCCCATTTAATCTCGTTTAACATGTATTTTCTGAAAATTAACTAAAAGCAAAGATTTAACAAAAGTATACTCGACTTAGTAAGACCTTATTAAAAAATATCACATAGTAAAAAATATAAAGGTGATAAAAAATATTGACATTAGAAAAAGTATAGATTAATCTTCTCTTCAAGCTGGTCATGTAGCGATTGACCGAATAGAAACACAACTAGGAGATAAGAACTATGGCTGCGGCAAACGTAGAAGACGATAAAAAAAGAGCATTAACGATGGCTTTAAGCCAGATTGAAAAACAATTTGGTAAAGGCTCAGTAATGAAAATGGGCGATCAGTCTGTTGCAAAGATACCGACGGTGAGTACGGGTTCGCTAGGGCTGGATGTTGCTTTGGGGGCAGGTGGTTTACCTTATGGCCGTGTCGTTGAAATTTATGGTCCTGAATCTTCTGGTAAAACAACACTGACTTTATCTGCGATTGCGGAGGCACAGAAGCAGGGTAAGACTTGCGCTTTTATCGATGCCGAGCATGCACTTGATCCAGTTTATGCAGAAAAACTGGGTGTGAATATTGATGATTTATTGGTTTCACAGCCGGATACAGGTGAGCAGGCATTAGAAATTTGTGACATGCTGGTTCGAAGCGGTGCTGTCGAGTTGGTTGTTATCGATTCGGTAGCGGCGTTAGTGCCTAAAGCAGAAATCGAAGGTGAGATGGGTGATTCGCATATGGGCTTGGCCGCACGTTTAATGTCGCAAGCGCTAAGAAAACTCACCGGTAATATCAAGCGTGCGAATTGCTGTGTCATCTTCATCAATCAGATTCGTATGAAAATCGGCGTTATGTTTGGTAGCCCTGAAACGACAACCGGTGGTAATGCATTAAAGTTCTACTCTTCTGTCCGTCTGGATATTCGTCGTATTGGTGCCATCAAGAAAGGTGATGAAGTGGTAGGTAATGAAACACGCGTTAAAGTAGTTAAAAACAAAATTGCCCCTCCCTTTAAACAAGCTGAGTTCGAAATCTTATACGGTGAAGGTATTTCCCGTTTAGGTGAAGTTATCGACCTCGGTGTAAAACTTGAGCTGATTGATAAGGCCGGGGCGTGGTATAGCTATAAAGATGATCGCATTGGTCAAGGTAAGGAAAACGTACGTAAATACCTTAAGGAAAATCCTGAGATTGCTGAAGAAATTGAACGGAACATTAGAGAGCAATTATTACCAAAGTTAACTCCTGAGGATATTGACCAATCCGAAACTGATGCGGAAGAAATCGATGGAGTAATGGCCTGAGTACTGAACGCCAGGAAGTCCTGCAACGCGCTTGTGACTTCCTGGCAAGACGTGAGCACAGTCGCAAGGAATTATTGAACAAACTTTCACGAAGTTGTTCAGATGATGTCTTAATTGAAGATCTGCTCGAAACCTTAAGTAATGAAGGTTTACAAAGTGACGAACGTTTTACCGAAAGCTTTGTGCATCACAGTATCAATAAAGGGCAGGGGCCCAATAAAATACAGCAGGAATTACGTCAACGTGGCATAGACTCAATTCTGATAGAACAATACCTTGATTCAGCTGATGTAGACTGGATTGCGATGGCTGATGAGATTCGGGTAAAAAAATACGGCGAAAAATTGCCTGCTGATTATCAAAATAAGGCAAAACAATCACGATTCCTATATAGTCGCGGTTTTACCAGCGAACAGATAAATCAGGTTTTAAAATAGCGTGTGAAATACGATGCCTGAGGGCATATTTTTGATATACACTCCGTTTATTTAGTCCCGTTTTAATAATTAAATATAATGAAAACCAGTAACGACATCCGCCAATCATTTCTTGAGTTTTTTCAATCGAAAGGGCATGAAATAGTACCAAGTAGTTCATTGGTGCCTGCTAACGATCCAACCTTATTATTTACTAATGCGGGCATGGTTCAATTCAAGGATTTATTTCTTGGTCGCGAAAAACGTGATTACAAACGTGCAACATCATCGCAGCGTTGTGTTCGCGCTGGCGGTAAACATAATGATTTGGAAAATGTAGGTTATACCGCACGGCATCATACCTTTTTTGAAATGCTCGGAAATTTCAGTTTTGGTGACTACTTTAAAAGAGAAGCCATTGCTTTTGCCTGGGAATACTTAACCGAAGTTTTAAATATTCCTGAAGACAAACTCTGGATCACTGTTTTTGAAGATGATGATGAAGCGGCGGATATTTGGTTAAAAGAAATGGGTGTGTCACCTGAGCGATTTAGTCGTTGTGGTGAGGCCGACAATTTCTGGTCTATGGGCGATACTGGTCCATGCGGTCCTTGCAGTGAAATTTTTTATGATCATGGTGAAGCTATTCCGGGTGGCCCTCCGGGCAGTGAAGATGCGGATCTTGATCGTTATATCGAAATCTGGAATCTGGTCTTTACACAATATGACCGCGATAAATCGGGCAAGTTAACACCGATTCCTCATCCTTCCGTTGATACTGGTATGGGTTTGGAACGTATCACTGCGGTTATGCAGGATGTACATAATAATTATGAAATCGAATTATTCGAAAAAATTATCGATGCGATAAAAAAGCTCGCCGGTAATAACGATATTGATTTAACTTCGAGTCGAGTTGTTGCTGATCATATTCGTTCTTGTTCTTTTTTAATCGCTGATGGCGTGATTCCTTCAAATGAAGGTCGTGGTTATGTACTCCGTCGTATTATCCGTCGAGCTATTCGTCACGGAAATAAACTTGGTTTCACAAACGCTTTCTTTCATAAGTTAGTCGATGTGCTTAATGAAATAATGGGTGATGCTTATCCGGAATTACGAGAGTCAAAATCACATATACAAAATGTATTGTTGAAAGAAGAAGAACGATTTGCAGAAACTCTGGAACAAGGTTTAAAAGTGCTTGATGATGTGACAGAAAAAATGTCAGGTAGCGTTATCGAGGGCGAAGATGTTTTTCGTTTGTATGATACCTATGGTTTTCCTGTTGATTTAACAGCAGACATTGCACGAGAAAGAAACCTTACTGTTGATATGGAAGGCTTTAATAAGGCTATGGCTCAGCAACGACTACGTGCGCGTGCGGCAAGTAAGTTTGATGTCGGTGTTTCTGTAGAGACAGATGATAGTTTAGTTAGCGCCTTTACCGGTTATGATCGCCTGGAACAAAAAACAACAGTTATCGCGGTCTATCAGGATGGTCGTAATGTACAAACATTAAACCAAGGTGAAGTAGGCGGTGTCATATTATTAGAAACACCTTTTTACGCTCAATCTGGAGGGCAGGTTGGAGATAAAGGCGAGCTTTTTTCAAAAGATGTTTTTTTTGAAGTTGAAGATACAAAAAAACAAGGCCAGTCACATATTCACTTAGGAACATTGCGAACCGGCGCGATAAAAGTAGGCGATATATTACGTGCTTCCGTTGATGAGGTAAGACGTACAGCCATTATGCGTAATCATTCTGCTACGCATTTATTACATGCTGCATTAAGAGTAGTGCTTGGTGATCATGTTTTACAAAAAGGTTCGTTAGTTGCAGACGATCGATTGAGGTTTGATTTTTCTCATAGTGAACCATTAACGAAAAAAGAATTAATAGAGATTGAACACTTGGTGAATGTGCAAATCCTGTCGAACGAAGCGTCACGGATTCAAGAGATGTCTTTGGAAAAAGCCAAAGCAACCGGTGCAATGTCATTGTTCGGTGAAAAGTATGAAGATACCGTTCGTGTATTAAGTATTGGTGGTGAGTTCTCGACGGAACTTTGTGGTGGTACACATGTTGAACGTGCTGGCGATATTGGTTTGTTCAAAATAATTTCAGAATCAGGTATCGCATCGGGTGTGCGACGAATTGAAGCTGTTTCAGGTTTAGGTGCATTAGACTGGATTAAAAACACTGAAGACAAATTACATCGCATGTCTGAATTATTAAAAACAGATGTTGAAATGGTTGATACAAAACTATCCCAGCAAATAGAGAAATCGCGCAAACTTGAAAAAGAACTGGAACAACTAAAAGGTAAATTAGCGAACAGCGCGAGTTCCGATATGCTCGACGAGGCTATTGAAATTGAAGGTGTTAAGGTCATTGCTAAATTTCTCGAGGGCGTTGACCCAAAATCATTACGTGACTTGGTTGATCAATTTAAAAATAAACTAGGCACAGCAGTGTTGTTATTTGCTACAGTAAGTGATTCAAAAGTTAATCTGGTTGCAGGTGTGACACAAGATAAAACAGATCAAATTAAGGCGGGTGAACTGGTTAATTTTGTTGCACAACAAGTCGGAGGTAAGGGTGGAGGTCGGCCCGATATGGCCATGGCGGGCGGAAATGATCCCGAATCATTACCGGCTGCGCTTGAAAAAGTACCGGAATGGATAAAAGACAAGCTTTTAGCCTGAGTATTTAAAAACTAGAAATTTAAAATAGGACACGTAAATCAATAATTTTTGATAGGTTTTAAAGACTTTCTCTCTCTTTTCCTTTATAAAATAGCTAAAAGCCTTTAATACAAACGATTTTTAATAATCGTCTATTTCTATCTCTTCGCCTTTCGGATAGAATCCCACGCTTTTTGAAATTGATAGAGTAATGGCATTAATCGTCCAAAAATACGGTGGCACTTCGGTTGGAACAGTTGAGCGAATTCAAGCTGTTGCTGACAAAGTGATTGAAACAAAGAATCAAGGTCATCGAGTTGTCGTTGTTGTCTCTGCCATGAGTGGGGAGACAGATCGTCTATTGTCGCTGGCAAAAAATATTACAGAGACGCCAACGCCGAGAGAACTTGATGTGTTACTGTCTACAGGCGAACAGGCAACAATAGCGTTATTAAGTATGGCGCTGGAAGATAAGGGCCATTCCGCTGTTTCTTATACAGGTGGACAGGTTCATATCCGAACCGATGATGCGCATAATAAGGCGCGCATTGTTGAGATAGAAGGTGCGCGTGTGCATAAACAGCTGAATGACGGGAAAGTGGTTGTCATCGCAGGTTTTCAGGGTATTGATGAAGACGGAAATATCACGACGCTAGGCCGAGGTGGCTCGGATACGACGGCAGTGGCAATGGCGGCGGCATTAAAGGCAGATGAATGTCGAATTTATACTGATGTGGACGGTGTTTATACCGCTGATCCAAGAATTGTGTCAGATGCCAGACGCATGCCTTTCATTACCTATGAAGAGATGTTGGAAATGGCAAGTTTGGGCTCGAAGGTATTACAAATCCGCTCGGTCGAATTTGCTAGGAAATATAATGTGAATTTACGTGTGTTATCCAGTTTTAAAGACGGACCAGGCACGCTGATAACCGATGAGGATGAAAATATGGAAACAGCACTGATATCAGGTATTGCTCATAATAAAGATGAAGCAAAACTGACTATTGTTGGTGTTCCTGATGATCCGGGTATTGCTTCGAAAATATTGGGGCCGATTGCCGATGCAAATATCGAAGTTGATATGATTGTGCAGAACGTCGGGTTGGACAACAGCACCGATTTTACTTTCACTGTAAACCGTGCAGATTACGATAAAGCATTGTCAATTTTGCAAGAAACAGCAAAATCAATAAATGCTAAAGATGTGTCAGGTGATAATAGAATTGTAAAAATATCTGTCGTCGGAGTTGGTATGCGCTCACATGCTGGAATAGCCAGTAAAATGTTTAAAGCATTGGCTGATGAAGGGATAAATATTCAGATGATTTCCACATCGGAAATTAAGGTTTCTGTCGTAGTAGCCGAAAACTATTTAGAACTTGGAGTTCGTACATTACATACTATTTTTGGCCTTGAAAAAGCGCTATAGCAAATTAAGAGTATAGTCCTGATTGAGTATTGAAAAAAACAAATCAATACCAATTTAAAGAGGAAGAAAACCAGTCCCATATTAAGGACTATACTTAATTTTAACACTAAAAAATTAGTAAAACTTTAGGAAGCACCAGGAGAAAATAAAGATGTTGATATTAACCCGACGGGTAGGTGAGTCGTTAATGATTGGAGATAACGTTAACGTAACGGTATTGGGGATCAGAGGTAATCAGGTTCGCATAGGCGTTGATGCACCTAAAGATGTCGCAG
>JBELBG010000043.1:0-8458 GCA_042095435.1 Thiotrichaceae bacterium
GGGGATTCTCCAACTATGGCGAAGAAGAAAGCAAAGAAGAAGACTGCAAAGAAGAAAGTTGCAAAGAAAAAGGCTAAGAAAAAAGTAGCCAAAAAGAAAGCCAAGAAAAAGGCTAAGAAAAAAACAGCCAAGAAAAAGGCTAAGAAGAAAGTAGCGAAGAAAAAAGTAGCAAAGAAAAAGGCGAAGAAAAAAGTAGCCAAAAAGAAAGCCAAGAAAAAAGCAGCCAAGAAAAAGGCTAAGAAAAAAGCCAAAAAAAAATCAGCAAGAAGAAGATAAGCAGAAGATGACCTCCGGTCAGCGTGATAAACAACGCAAACAACAGGCCAGAGCAGTCATTGAAGCAAGAAAAAAACGCCGTAAGGCACTAGTCGAAAGCTTACTTAAGTAAGATTTCCACTAAATTCAAAAGCCCCGTTTCTACGGGGTTTTTTTTGTTCAAGATGAACGTCATCGAAAATTGCTCCTGCATTTTCAATATTTACGCCATCCATGGCGGTCATGTCGCGAAAGGACACGACTGCATGGATGCAGGAGGTAGGGCGAACCAGGAGACAGAGTCGAGGAGTCCGAAGCGACTAATTACAGGTATGTAGGCGCTATAGGCGACATCGGGAAGTGCGCAGCCTACTCTAGAGTGCACGTTTTCGAAAGACTTAAAATTTAATGAATCCTTTTTAAGTAAGCTTCAATCAGCATTATTTTTCATCTATTAACTTAATTTCTTGAACGAATCAGTCATTTTCGACATAGTTACTGCGTTATTCTTCCTAAAAATAAAACTTCATGGCTAAAAAACGTAAAACCACACGTAAGAAGAAAACTCAAAATAGAAAAAAGAAAAAGTCTCTTCTTAAACTTTGGGTTATCCAGTTAATAGTCATTATGGTTTGTGTTTGCTTGTCATATTGTGTTTGGCTAGATTTTCAAATAAGAAAAGAGTTTGAAGGCAAGCGTTGGTCTGTTCCTGCAAGAGTGTATGCGCAACCGGTAGAGCTTTATGTTGGAAAGAAAATTAACCAAGAACAACTAATTAATAAACTTCGTGGAGCAAACTATGAACCTGTAAAAACGTTAGGTAAACAAGGTCAATTTAATAGCTATGCTTCAGTCATCAGTATATATACAAGGCAGTTTCATTATTGGGATAGTTATGAAAAAGCACGAAAGATACAAATTCAGATAAAAAACGGTGTGATATCTCAAATAAAAGTATTAGATAAGGGAGAAAGCATTCAGATAGTAAGACTAAGCCCTGAGCTAATTGGAAAAATCTTTCCCTTACATGATGAAGACAGGGTGTTAATCAACTATGAATCGATTCCGCAGTCATTAATCAAGGCATTAATAGCCGTTGAAGACAGGAATTTTTATGAACATTACGGCGTCGATCCTATTGGTATTATCCGTTCAGTTATTACTAATGTATTAGCTGGAAAAATTAAGCAGGGCGGTAGTACTCTGACTCAACAGTTAATCAAAAACATGTTTTTAACTCGTGAAAGAACCTATTCACGTAAAATTAATGAAATGATAATGGCCTTAATGCTGGAATATCATTACAGCAAGGAAAGCATTCTTGCTGCTTATGTTAATGAAGTTTATTTGGGGCAAAATGGTGCACGCAGTATCCATGGTTTTGGCACTGCAGCAGAGTTTTATTTTTCCAAACCTTTAAACGAGTTAAATATTGCCGAAGTTTCGTTGTTAGTTGGTCTTGTAAAAGGTGCGTCTTATTATAATCCACGTAAACACCCAGAGAGAGCTTTAAAGCGTCGTAATCTTGTTATGAAGCTCTTAAATGAACAAGAGTTTATTACATCTGTAGAAATGCAGCGTGCTTCAGCTATACCTTTAGGTGTTACTAAGAAACCTGACTGGAGTAGTGCAAAATATCCGGCTTATATGGATTTAGTCAGACGTCATCTAAAACGAGATTATCAGATTGATGATCTCAGGAATGAAGGTTTGCAAATACACACAACACTGGATGTTGATAAACAGGAAATTGCTCAAAACAGCCTGGGAAAAAGGTTATTAAAACTTGATAAGGAAAAACGCTTTAAATCAGGTACATTACAGTCTGCATTAGTCATGGTTGATCCGCATGCTTCAGAAGTATTAGCGCTGATAGGTGATAGAAATAAAAATCATAATGCGTTTAACAGAGCATTGGATGCTAAACGACAAATTGGTTCGCTGGTAAAGCCCGCTGTTTATATGACAGCATTAAATTCGCCAAAAAAGTACAACGTGTTGTCTGCTTTGGATGACTCAAAGCTGACACTACAACAAAAAAACGGGAAAGCTTGGCAACCACAAAATTATGATAAGCAATATCATGGCAAAGTGCCGTTAGTCAGATCGTTTGCCAAATCCTACAATATTTCTACTGTTCGTTTAGGAATGGATTTAGGTTTAGAAAACGTCATTGAAACATTAAAAAACCTCGGTGTCCGATCAGACATTCCAAAATTACCTTCAATCTTACTTGGTTCGATAAACCTGTCACCTTATGAAGTGACACAAATCTACCAAACTATTGCCAGCGGTGGTCTGCAAATTCCGTTCAGAACAATTCGTGCTGTACTTAATAAGGAAGGCAAACCATTACGCCGGTATGATCTGGATGTGCGTGAATATATCGCACCGGAAACTGCATTTTTAACTCAATATTTACTTGCCGAAGTTGTTAAAAACGGTACAGCAAGGCGCTTAACGCGCGAATTACCTTCTTTAATGCCATTAGCAGGAAAAACAGGAACAACGAATGGCTTGAGAGACAGTTGGTTTACCGGTTTTGGTGACCGTTTACTTGCGACAGTTTGGCTTGGTCGCGATGATAACAAAACAACTAAATTAACGGGTTCAACGGGTGCGATGCAGGTCTGGCTTGATATGATGAAAAAAATTAAACCCGAAGCGTTAACATTAATCGAGCCGGAAGAAATAAGTTGGTATGAATTCCCTGATATGAGTAGTCCTGATTCCAGTTGTTCGCAAACCCGAGCTTATCCTTTTGTTAATAAATACCCGCCTGATTATATTAATTGTTTCTAATTAACACGTTAAAATAAATTATGATTTTTTTAAAAAGACTTATCTTGACTATATTGCTATTGAATTTATTTGCGTGTGCGGAACAGCCAACAAAATCAGTCGTGCTAGTACCGATAGAAGAGCGAAATGCACCAATAGCAAGCAAAAAAGCAAAAGGTAAAGCAATAGATAGCCAGAAAGAAACGGTGATTGCTTCATTGATAAATGACGCCGAACAATATTCTAGTCAGGGGAGAACCGATCAGGCTGTTGCGACAATAGAGCGCGCATTACGCATTGAACCTAAAAATGCATTATTGTGGCATCAACTTGCTATTGTTCGCATACAACAACAACAATGGCAACAAGCGATCGTTATGGCAAGAAAGTCTAATGCCTTAGCGGGTGGGAAAAGACGGCTAAAGTCAGATAATTGGGCGTTAATTGCTACTGCGTATGATGCTTTAGGTAATAAGGAAAAAGCCAACGAAGCCAGGAATAAACAATCTGGGCAAGGTTAGCTGACTAAGATCATGGTTAAATTTGATTAGGTACTTTTCCTTTTAACATATAAGCAAAGGCGATGACTTCGGCTACTGCAACATAAAGTTCTCTCGGAATTTCCTGATTTAACTTCAGTTCAGATAATAGTTCTGTCAGCTCCGGTTCTTCCCTTATTGGGATATTATGTTCCCTTGCAATGGCAAGAATTTCCTCTGCGATTTCACCGATACCTTTGGCTGATAATACAGGCGCAGAGAGACCGTCATATGCCAGCGCGACAACCTTTTCTGGCATTCTTTCTAGCTCATTCATATCGTGATACTAATTAAATTATTATTTGTATTTGATACATCCTGTTCAACAGGTGCCTGTTTTAAACAAGTGAGTTTCCCCGTTGTTAAACCGTGAAATTCAATTTTTTCATTCAATACAGCTAAATTATCCGCTATCAAGTTGTTTAGAATTTCATTGTCTGACCAAAGTGTCGCATTTACCTCTTTATCGATGATAGAGAGTTTTGCGGAAAGCGTGCCTATGTTCTCAAAGGTAATTTTTAAATCAGTCGACCATAGCTGACTTTTCTTATCGTCGTTGCCTGGATCTTTATCTGCCTGAATATTCAGTTTTAATAAATCAATGTCTTTTTCATCCTTTACCGGCATTTCAATCGACCAGAGTGGAGATTGATTGTCATAACTAATGACAGCTTTTGATTGATTAACTTCTATGCGTGCGACAGAAGACTCTATTTGTTTATTTAGTGTTTCTATTTCTGCTTTTAATGAAGGCTCAGCAGCTTTTATTACGGCTCCTTTAGTGTTTGCTATGTTTTTATTCGCAATTTCAATCGATGATGCCTGAAATGATGTATGGGATGGTTTTATTAAAACAACATCACTACTTGTATTGCCGGGCGAACTGTCTGCTTTATATTTATTAATGGAGTCAGATAGTCGTAACAAATTTGCTTTTAAATCTTTCGCTAACTCTAATTGCTGTGGTTTTAATAACTGTGAAGATGTTTTTTGCGAAGCCTGACGATGTATTTTAAAAGCCGTGTTTAATTTGTTGCCGTTTTTGTTGAATGCTTCAGTTAATAATTTCGCCTCGAGAAAAATACCAGAGTTTTTAATTGCCGTTTTTAATCCAGATTCATTTTTTAAATTATTCTTTTCCGGCAAATGTTCAATTAATTTTTTAATTTGCTGTTCGATAGGTGCAGGCATTTGAATAGAGGCTTTAATATTTTTAGAAATCTGGCTTAATAGTGTTGTTAGTTTTTCCAACCCTGCCTGTTTTGGAATAGCTACTCTAAGTAATTGTTGTTTCGTTTCCTGTGCGATTATCTTGGTGTCATGTTGTACAACACGTAAAGTAGTAGGGTTATCCTGTTTCTCTACAATAAGTTCTAATTGTTCGCCAACATTTAACGCTTTATTTTGTGTCGCTCTCGCTTCCAGTAATTGATTTCCTACTTTTAGGATAAAGCTGTTTGAAGGTTTTCTTTCAACAACAGACGCATTAAGAATTTGTCCGATGAATAAACGGGATAAATTAAGTTGCGCGGAATTGACTGCCAGTTGATTTAACTTTGCCACAATTGTTGATTGCATATCCATAGTAAATAATCGGCTAATTGGCACGAAACTTGACCTGTTTTTAATGGTTTTATAGATATGGAGCAGTATTTTGGCAGAGCGTAGGTTATGGTTTGTACGAAGAGAGGGGCAAGTAAAAGGCCCTTTTTTAACCGTACAAATTTCAAGAAATATTTTGTTGGGTCGACTTAATTATGATGATGAAGTGAGTGTCGACGAAATAAACTGGCAGAAAGTTATCAAACACTCTGAGCTTATTCCTGATGTTATGTTGCAAGAACCGCTTGATCAAGAAAAACTGGAAATAGCGAAGATTCAGGTTGATGAGCGTATTTCAGAAAAAAGATCTCAAAATCAAAGTTTACACCAGAAAATGGTTGAAGAAAGACGCAAGACTCGAGAGCATCGGGGTACTGAGTCTAAAGAAATGTTACGCCATCGAAAAAATATAAACACATTAAATGAAACGTATAAAAAGAATTTGAAACGACCGAAATTGCCGATGCTTTCTATTGTTTTATTAGTATTTGTTTTAGTTATTTTCGGGTTTGTTTTAACGTCAAACCAAAAGAAAGAATTAGTGGATTGTTCTGTACCAGCCAGTAAAGGTGTAAATTGGCAAAACTGTCTTTTTGTTAATTTAGAGGCAGAAAACCAGAGTCTTGAACAATCCGTTTTAACGGATGCAAAATTAAATAACGCTAAATTACTTGGTGTAAATTTTACCGGATCGGATATGGCTTATGTTGAAATTATAGCAAGTGATTTAAGTTATGCAGATTTACAAGGGGTACGATTAGTGGGAGCAAACTTGTCTAAAAAAGACTTGCGTTATGCAAATTTAAAAAATGCTGATCTATCTTATGCTGATTTAACAGGAGCATTATTAGCCGGCGCAAACATGAATAATGTGCAATTAAGTAACACTATCTGGGTAGACGGACAGATCTGTGAAAAAGGGTCTGTTGGCTCCTGCCAATAAGTTTAATTAATACTAACTATAATATTCAGCAGTGTAACGCCAGGCTTCTTCGACTGATTCAGATGCAGGTATGCCGGCCTTTCTTTTTAATTCGTTTAAGAACTGCTTTGAATCAGGTAATGTTTCCCAAACAACGGGTAAAAATGTTGCGCGTTTATTGTTTTTGGCAATGATTAAACCATCAATATTTGGGCGGAGCTTGTTTAATAAATCCTGTTCATCTTTGAAAGGAAAGGGTTCAGCCGGTGTTAAGATCGATAAGCTTATTTCAACTTGTTTATATTCTTCTTCAGTTAATGGTTTAAAGCGCGGATCTGAAAATGCAGCGGCATGTGCATATTTAGCTACGGCCTCAATTAACGGCATATGTGCTTCATTTGTACCTATGCAGCCACGTAATTGGCCATTAAGTTTAAGGGTTATGAATACAGCATAATGCATTTTTAATTGTTCAGATAAGGCAGACATATCAATATCAAATGCTTTTTCTAAACCTAAACCCTGTTTGATGCTTTTGTGAATAATGTCAAAGACGATTGTCTTATCTTCATCGTTTAGTATTTTGTCATTGTTTTCAAATAGCGCATAAGCACCGTAACCGACAACACGATCATTCGTGCCGGCTGTGTCGCCGGAATTGCGTAAATCAATTGTTTGTATTGTCATGTTTTTTTCTTGTGCCAGCTTTAATAAACCACGCATCGGCATACAACCACAAGCTTGTTGAGAGCCAATGTGTTCATAATCAAACTTTTCTATTAATTTTGATGTGTTGCGATCAGTTTTACTTGCTGTTTCATAATTTAAATAATGACTTAAGTCGGAACTAATTACGATCAAGGTTTCCTCCTTGCCCCAAAGCTCCTTAAGAATAGTAGTAACTTGTTCGGGAGTGGCATCACCAACCAGAATAGGTAAAAGCACAAAGTTTTTTATGACTTTTTGTAAGAAGGGAATATGTACTTCAAGACTGTGTTCCTGCGCATGTGCTTCATCATTGTAATCAACAAAAGAATGTTTGCTGATTTTTTTCAGACTTTGTGTATCAATTGAAACATTACCCAATGGCGAAGCGAAATGCGTATGGTTGGGTAAAGCAATACCTTTTACATAAATACGATGTGTTGGACCCAGTAATACAACACGCCTAATTTTGTCTTTTACCTGTTCGATATTGGAATAAACACTGGCAGCAGTTTGGCCGGAATAAATATAGCCAGCATGTGGTGCAATGATAGCTTTAGGTGCTGCAATCTTGACCGAATCCAAAGAAAGAAACTTTTTCAGCATGTTATCCAACTCGCTGGCTTGCTTTGGATAAAAGCTACCTGCAACGGCGGTTGGTCGGATTGAAACGGTTTGATTCATTGAAGTCGATCTCATATATATTAATTAACTACTATTAAATTATAGGACTAATATTAGCGTATAGTCATTTGTTATTAGAAAATGCAAACGAATACAGTTAAAACGAAATATTGGCATAAACTCGGTGATGGGCGTATTCAATGCGATCTTTGTCCGAGAGAATGCAAACTAAAGAATGGTCAATCTGGGCTTTGTTTCGTCCGTGCCTGTATGAACCATGAGATCGTATTAACAACCTATGGTCGCTCTAGTGGTTTTTGTATCGATCCGATTGAGAAAAAACCGCTTAATCATTTCTATCCAGGAACTCCTGTGCTTTCATTTGGTACCGCAGGTTGTAATTTGGCCTGTAAATTTTGCCAAAATTGGGACATCAGCAAATCACGAGAAATGGACACGTTGGCTGATGCCGCGAGTCCGGAAACATTGGCATTGGCAGCAAAGAAAACAGGCTGCAAAAGTATTGCTTTTACTTATAACGATCCGGTTATTTTTCATGAATATGCTATCGATGTTGCGCAAGCCTGCCACGAGCACGATATAAAGACAGTTGCGGTGTCAGCCGGTTACGTCATGCCTAAACCGAGAAAGGAGTTCTATCAACATATCGATGCCGTTAATATCGATTTAAAGGCTTTTACGGAAGATTTTTATTATAAGATAACCGGGAGTCATTTAACGCCAGTTTTAGAGACACTAAAATATTTAAAACAGGAAACCAATGTTTGGCTAGAAATAACAACATTGATTATTCCGGGAGAAAACGATTCGGAAAAAGAAATGAATCAGATGACGGAATGGATTTATAGTGAACTAGGGCCTGATGTGCCGTTACATTTTTCTGCATTCCATCCTGACTGGAAAATGAGAGACAAACCAAGGACAACATTAGAAAGTTTAAAAAAACTGAGAAGTATTGCTATTTTGAATGGCCTGAATTACGTCTATACAGGTAATGTCCATGATACGG
>JBELBG010000044.1:0-8414 GCA_042095435.1 Thiotrichaceae bacterium
AACAATAGTGGGTTTCCATTTAATGAAGTTTTCATCATTCAGATAAATAGTTAAACCACCGAAAACCAAGACAACAGCAAACGTTATCAGATGCATTTTTTCGAATTTTTTATAAATCAACCAGTATAGAATAATTTGAATAGTGGTTGCGATGATTATCGTATATGTCGCTATGTATATTCCCTGCTCTCTATCTTCAGGAATATAAAATGCAATGAAAAATGCAATAATTGGGAAAAAATCAAACAGAAATTTCATAAATTTAACTTTTAGCTTTAATAGTGCATCATAACAAAAAACGTTCTAACAGAATAATATGAGTCAATATTTCAATATTCATCCGGAAACACCACAAAAACGATTAATTGATCAGGCCGCTGAAATTATCAGGAACGGTGGTTTGGCGGTTTATCCGACTGACTCCTGCTATGCATTAGGCTGCAAACTGGGGAAAAAAGAGGCTGTCGACCAAATTCGAAAAATCAGACAACTGGATAAAGACCACAACCTAACTCTGTTGTGTCGTGATCTATCTGAAATTGCGACTTATGCCAAAGTCAATAATCCGGCCTATCGGATGATTAAATCTTTAACGCCCGGGCCTTATACGTTTCTTTTACGTGCCACTAAAGATGTGCCGCGCCGTTTTCAACACCCAAAGCGAAAAACAATTGGTTTAAGAGTGCCGGAAAACAGAATTATTCTGGATTTGCTGGAAAGTCTTGGTGAACCTATGCTTAGTACCAGTTTAATACTGTCTGATGATGGCATACCTATGTTTGAGTTAGATGAAATCAGTGATCGTTTGGGAGGGCAGGTCGATATCATCATCGATGGCGGTGCTTGTGGTATTGAGGAAACAACGGTGATTGATTTGCTTGATGATCATCCCGTACTTATTCGTCAGGGAAAAGGTGTTGTCCCTGAATAATAAAATTACTTGATCCCATCTCATTAGGGCGGGGTATAATCACCAATTAGAATTCCTCAGGAGAGTATTTTGTCCACAAGCGGTAAACAGCGGGTTTTGTCGGGAATGCGTCCGACCGGCCAGCTTCATCTAGGCCATTATCATGGCGTTCTTAAAAATTGGCTTGAATTACAACAAGAATACGAATGTTTTTTCTTCGTAGCGGATTGGCATGCACTAACGACGGAATATGAAGATCCATCGATTATAGAAAAAAGTGTTTGGGATATGGTCATAGACTGGCTAGCTGTCGGTGTTAATCCCGGCGCAGCAAAATTATTCATTCAATCCCGCGTGCCGGAACATGCTGAATTACAATTGTTACTGGGCATGAGTACGCCGTTGAGTTGGCTCGAACGTGTTCCCAGTTATAAGGATCAACAGGAAAAATTATCCAATAAAGATTTAACGACTTATGGTTTTTTAGGTTACCCCTTATTACAAACAGCAGATATTATTATTTATAAAGCGGGTCATGTGCCTGTAGGTGAAGATCAGGTGTCGCATGTTGAGCTTGCGCGCGAGGTTGTGCGCCGTTTTAACCATCTTTATGGTCGTGAGCCTGACTTTGAAGAAAAAGTCGAAGCAGCCGTAAAAAAAATGGGTAAAAAGAATGCGCGTCTTTACCATAATTTGCGTAAAGACTATCAAGAGCAGGGTGATGCGCAGGCACTGGAAAAAGCTAGAGCATTACTCGAATCACAACAGAATATCAGCATCGGTGATCGCGAACGTTTATCGGGTTTTCTGGATGGAAGTGGTAAGGCGATTTTTCCGGAACCACAAGCTTTATTAACACCAGCATCAAAAATGATGGGACTTGATGGGCAGAAAATGTCGAAGTCTTATGGCAATACGATTTCCTTACGTGAAAACCCGAATGTTGTCGAAGATAAGATTAGAACGATGCCGACTGATCCAGCGCGTGTCAGGTTGACTGATCCGGGTGAGCCGAGCAAATGTCCGGTCTGGAACCTACACGAAGTGTATTCTGATGATGATTTAAAAGACTGGGTGGTTGATGGTTGCACCAAGGCTAAAATTGGTTGTTTGGATTGTAAAAAACCACTGATTGAGTCTGTATTAAAGGAACAGGGGCCGATCCGGGAACGTGCGGAAGAATATATGAGTGATCCTGAGACAGTTCGCGGTATCATAGCAGATGGATGTGATGCGGCGCGAGATGTGGCCAGAGAAACGCTGGAAGAAGTGCGCGATGCGATGGGACTGATATACAGATAATTATTAATAATGAACGAAGAAATAAAAACATCTGAAGCAAAACAGAACGAAATGCCTTTCGCTCTTGTTCAGGGCGCGCCGGTAACTGAATTACCGAAAGATTTATATATTCCTCCCTATGCTTTGGAAGTATTTATGGAAGCGTTTGAAGGGCCACTGGATTTATTGTTGTACCTTATTAAAAGACAGAACCTCGATATTCTGGATATCCCGCTGACAAAAATTACTGAACAATACATGAGTTACATCGAAATGATGGATGTATTGCAATTGGAACTGGCTGGCGAATATTTATTAATGGCAGCAATGTTGGCAGAGATTAAATCTAGAATGTTGTTACCCCGCCAAACTGAAGATGAAGAGGAAGAAGATCCTAGAGCAGAACTCATCAGACGTTTACAGGAATACGAAAGATACAAACAAGCAGCAGAAAATTTAAATCAGTTGCCACGTGCTGAACGTGATACTTTTGCAACGGTAACGGAATTCCCGGGACGTAAGATCGATCAGAAACCTCCAGAAGTTTCGATGGAAGCGATTCTTAAAGTCTTTGCCGAGGTTGTTAAAAGAGCAGATATGTTTTCGCATCATATGATCAAAAGAGAAGCGCTTTCTGTACGTGAACGTATGGCTATCGTTCTGGATAAAGTAGGGACTGAAAACTTTACTGATTTTGAAGAACTGTTTACGGTCGAAGAAGGTCGAGGTGGCGTTATTGTTTCTTTATTAGCCATTCTTCAATTGGTAAAAGATTCACTTATACAACTCGTTCAAAATGAAACGAACGGGCCAATTTATGTTAAGGCAGCATCATGAGCCAGGAAAAAATAAAAAATATAATAGAAGCAGTGTTGATGGTCTCAACACAGCCAATAAGCATTACCAAGTTGTTAAATGTTTTTGAAGCTGAACAATCATTGCAACCAGAGCGGAGTGAAATAAAGGAAGCGTTGGAAGCGATAAAAAATGATTATCAAGAACGCGGAATAGAATTAGTAGAAGTAGCTAGTGGCTTTCGTTTTCAGGCCAGAGATGAATACGCTAGTTGGGTTAATCATTTATTTGATGAACGCCCACCTCGTTATTCAAGAGCTTTACTTGAGACCTTAGCTATTATCGCATATCGACAACCCATTACACGCGGCGAGATTGAAGAGATTCGTGGCGTCAGTGTCAGCAGTACTATTGTCAAAACCTTGCAGGAACGTGAATGGATCAAAGTAGTTGGGCATCGTGATGTGCCAGGTAAACCTGCTTTGCTTGCGACAACGAAAACTTTTCTCGATTATTTCAATCTGAAAAAATTATCTGAATTACCTTCACTGGAAGACATTAAGGATTTCGATGCGATTAATCCAGATCTGTTTGAAGAACTTGAAGGCGAAGTTAAAGCGGATGAAGGTGGAAGCCAGGGAGAAACTAATGAAACTATTAGTGAAGAAACTGGCTCTGAAGATGCTGAGCAATCAGAGACAGATGTTGTTGAAGAACTAAATAGTTCAGATGATTCTATTGATGACGAATCTCAAGAAGAAGTTGAAGAAGAAACAGAACAACAGGGTGCAACCGTCGTCCCTTTCACTAATTAAGTTTTAGCCAGTAATAAAATTATGGCTGAACGTATTCAAAAAGTCCTTGCCAATGCCGGTCATGGTTCAAGGCGCCAGATCGAAGCGTGGATTAAAGAAGGTAGAATTACCGTTAATGCTAAACCCGCTACGTTAGGTCAAACAATTGATCATACTGATCGTATTTCGATTGATTCCCGTCCCATTAGATTACATTTTCCACGCGGTGAAAAAAAGCAAAAGCCAAAAGTTATTGCTTATTATAAGCCTGTCGGTGAAGTCTGTACGCGTAAAGATGAAAAAGGACGTGAGACAGTTTTTAGTAAACTACCCAAAATCAGAAACAGTCGCTGGATTAATATAGGCCGGCTAGATATCAATACAACTGGGTTATTGTTATTTACGACCGATGGTGATTTAGCGAATAAATTGATGCACCCGTCAAGTCAGGTAGAACGTGAATACGCTGTTCGGGTTTTGGGTGAAGCAACGAAAGAACAGTTACAGGCACTAAAAGACGGTGTTGAACTGGAAGATGGCCAGGCCAGGTTTACCGATATTGTTGATTCCGGTGGAGAAGGTGTTAACCATTGGTATCACGTTGTAATTATGGAAGGGCGTAATAGGGAAGTGCGTCGTTTGTGGGAGTCACAGGGTTTGACCGTATCACGATTAATTCGTACTCGTTTTGGTCCTTATATATTGCCTCGCCGAAAACGGGTTGGGCAGAATTGGCGTTTGGAAGACAAAGAAATTCAGGCATTGGTAGAAGCGGTAAATCCTGCGAAAAATTGATTGAAAATCACACTATTAAGCTTACTGTTATTGATTTAAATCCCCCTAATCTGTAAGCTTTGCGCCCTTTCAGCGGTATCAAAGCGTAAATGACTGAGCGACAAATACTTGTAGCAGCAAACTGGAAGATGAATGGCACATTAGAATCTATTCGTCCGTTATTAGCTGATGTAATTCAAGGAGTTAGCGGAATATCGAATGAAGTGGCTATTTGTCCTCCATTCATTTATATCCCGGAATTGGCAGAACAACTAAATGGCGCTGAAATCAGACTGGGTGCACAAAATGTATCTCAGCAAGAAAAAGGCGCGTATACCGGCGAAGTAGCAGTATCAATGTTAAAGGATTATGGATGCGACTATGTCATCGTTGGACATTCGGAACGCAGGACGCTTTATGCTGAAACCGATGAACTGCTTGCTGAAAAATTTGTTGCGGTTCAGTCTGGTGGAATGACACCTATATTATGTGTCGGTGAATTGCTGGAAGAACGCGAAGCGAACAATACGGAAGACGTGGTAGCACGTCAGCTGGATGCTGTGATTGAACATGCAGGTATAGAAGCATTTAACAATGCTGTGATTGCATACGAACCTGTTTGGGCAATTGGTACTGGTAAAACAGCAACACCAGAACAGGCACAAGAAGTACATGAATTTATTAGGCTGCGTTTAGCAAGGCATGATAACGATACTGCAAACAAGATTCGGATTTTATATGGTGGCAGTGTCAAAGCAGATAATGCAGAACAACTTTTTAAAATGGCAGATATTGACGGAGGTTTGATCGGCGGGGCATCGCTCGTTGCTGAAGACTTTCTGATAATTTGTAAGGCTTAGAGGTAGCAGAGAAAATGGAAACGATGGAAACAGTCCATACATTATTATTTGTGTTGCAGGTATTGGTTGCTGTGGCATTAATTGGAATTATTTTAGTACAGCATGGTAAAGGCGCTGATGCAGGTGCTGCATTTGGTAGCGGTTCTTCGTCAACCGTCTTTGGCAGTCAGGGCTCGGGTAACTTCATGACTAAAGTCACGACCGTACTTGCTGTTATCTTTCTTTGTAATAGTTTGTTTCTTGCTTATCTTGCAACACAAAACTTAACTGAGGCACCAACGAGTTTATTTGATCAGGTTGAAGCAGTTTCTGAAGCAGCTATTGATCAAGATATGCCTGCCGTAACAGAACAATCACAAGATACAGGGCAGGACTCAGACGTACCTGGCTTACCAACTGAATAACAAGCTAGATTCATTATAAGCATTATTGCCGATATGGTGGAATTGGTAGACACGCAATCTTGAGGGGGTTGTGCCTTAGGGCGTCCCAGTTCGACTCTGGGTATCGGCACCATTTTAAAATCAATAACTTGCATCATTTTATGTTGCTCCTGCGTCTGATTTATTGAAGATTAGATGGCAATTTGAATTAGAAAATAGGGACTCAGTTGTAATTGTTTTTTGGCCCACGTATAAACAAATTGTAAGGACGCCCGCAATTTCTTGGCCCCTGTTTAACGGGGCCAAAAAATTGTTTTGAAGGTGGGCCAAAATAAAATTATTTAATCGAGCCCAGGCTGTGAATTTGCCATCAATTAAACTTAATATGAACAAGATAGCAGTACTGCTTGATAAGTTTGAAAGAGTCGATTTAGCTAATCGAATTTCTTGTGGAAGGAAAGATGAAGGTGTGTAAGTATTATTTAATGAAAAGAGATAACCAACTACTCTATTAAAGGTAGCTATGAAGTTGTACTTGTTTTTTCCAATTGTCTTGTTGGACATAAATTTCTCCAAATAAAAAATTTACGCCCCTGTCAGATAACCATCTTAGTAACAAACTAACTTATTAAAAGTGTTATTTGAAAGTTGAGTGCTTATTTTTAGAGTTTTGTTAACTTCGTCACATGTAGGTGTAATCGGATAAATACTTATTGTTAACAATTTTAATCTGAGATTAAAGATGAATGGATATTTTAGGTGTACTAGTATATCAGGTATACCAATTCAAAATCTGTGGATAACTTTGAAAAATCGGGTTTCAATAATAAGTAATTATTGAAACATGAAGTGTTTTTTATCGATGTCACCTTTCAGAATATATAACAGCATATCGGACAAAGTATCCCTTAATATATAGTTAATAAGTGTTTGACGACGTGCACTTGACTGCCTCCATAAAGTCTTTCGACCAGCGGTAGTACACATTGGAGTTAATCCCTTCTCGACGGCACAGCTCAGCAATACTGTCTTCGCCACGCAGTCCTTCAAGGACAATACGGATCTTCTCTTCTGCTGAATATTTCTTACGGGTACGTCGACGAATATCGCGTACGGATTGTTCTACACTTCTTTTAGTTGTCATCATCGTTTCCTCTTCGGTTAACGATGAACGAAAACTATCTCTTAAGCAATTAGCCTATTTGGTCCACATGGGGCTGACGGGGTACACTTTAAAGTCTTTCGTTTGGCTCCCCGGGACAGGCTCGAATTGCCGACCTAGTGATTAACAGTTAGAATTACTCAAGGACTCACATCAGACTGTTACCGATCTTGAAAGATATAGTAAACGTGGGCTGTTAGGGTAGGTAATTCTCACAATAATATGAACGATGTGAGATAACTGAGTAACCTTCTGCGACGCAACATTATACCGATACAAAGTAGATAGCGTAGTGACAAGGGGTGAAGATGAACTAAGTGAACTTGATATTGTCATAGGGTGAAATGGAAAATAATAAAGCATCATTACCCAACGACCAAAGGGATAGCAGCAGTCTGCTACGCGTGGCTGGTTGGCTTGGAGTTGTCATCGCCACCCCTTTTTTTCTATGGGTGCCGCTCGGATTAATCGGTCTAGTACCATCCATGATCGATGTTTTTGGCATCGTCGGGCTTCGCATCCCGGCGGGAGTCACGGTCGCCGGGCTGTTGCTAGCCGCAATCGGGTTCCATCAGATTTAGAGGGGAGTATCCGGGCCCTTATCCGGACAAACGTCAACTACTAAGGTAAGGAAATTAATATGTTCAAAATATCCGACTTTTTCATTCTGCTCGCCGTCGTCGTGTCCTTTGCAGTTTCTGGATTGCTCTGGTTTGAGGGTAAACAAATGGAGGGATTATTCACTGCCATATGGGTGCCTTCGATTCTTGCGTTCGGTATCTACTTCAAATTATCGAGCCTGCTAGCACGAGGAGAGCAATCATGATATCCGATAACTTGTTATACTTAGCCATTTTTGTATTCGTGATGATGATCATAGGCCTTGTGCTAACCTTCTTAGAGTTTCGCTATGGTGAACCAAAGCAGCAGCAGGAGCGTGCAGAGAGGAACTCAGATTTAGCTGGCGGAGACTGACCGACCCGGCAGGTTCGCGGCATTAGCTTTGAGATGCCCAGTATGAAACAAGCACACCAGTCATCTGTATAACTTTTATAAGCACTTGGATTGTCATTATCATGATTAGTGTTGCGGTCCAGAAGTTCGTTACAATTTTGACGAACTTCAGCAGCTACAGGCAGTGACAGAAACATCAGGGAAATTAGTGCGAATAGTTTTTTCATATTTAATCTCCTTTTTATAGGCGGGGTGCCAAACTAGATGTAAATGACCGTTGCTTTGCAGCAAATTTTATTAGCTTTTCCCTATCTGAACTTTCCCATGTATCATCTTGGACAAAGGCAGTAAATATTTTTGAAGCATTACCCTTAGATGTGATTGAGATAAATTCACCGCCATCTTTTCCAAATCGGAACTAATGCACTGAGCCTGCTGGGATATGAGCTAATGTGCCTGATCAGGCGAAGGTTTCTTCATCATCAATACCACAATGAACTT
>JBELBG010000045.1:0-8372 GCA_042095435.1 Thiotrichaceae bacterium
ACAGTCATATTCGCTTTCATCACGTTTTGGAAAAGGCGCCAGACCTTCCCAGTGTCGGATTGTATGTAATTGATCTTTTCTACCCGTGAGAATTTTATGGATATAGGCCTGATGACCAACGTCCCAAACCAGATTATCTTCCGGGGTATTGTATAAATAATGTAGCGCAACAGTCAGTTCGGCAACACCAAGACTCGCCGCAAAGTGGCCACCACTCTGGCTTACAGAGTGAAGCAGGAATAGTCGAACTTCTTCGACAAGTTGTTCTAATTGTGACTCTGGCAGCTTTCTGAGATCTGCCGGGCAATTGATTTGATCGAGTAAAGGTGTGTTGATTTCGTTGCTCATTTCTTATTTTTCTTAAAAAGACTCGTATTATGAATAGTGACGTTTTTCCATGCAAGGAGAACCCTTCACAAAAATGTCATAAATTACTTAAAGACCTTAAAAAAGAAAGAAATAGCAAGGCTGTACATTCTGCTGAGCATCCCTTATCGTAGCGACTTTTTAAGCATATAATCGCGTTAATCTGGCGAAATCAACTAACAAACTAAAATCTGGAGTCGTGTTAATGGGTGTTCCTCTAATTCAGCAATACAAAATGGGTAAATATATCCTCGGCAAAAAGCTTAGTGGTCAAAAGAAATATCCGTTGGTATTAATGTTAGAACCTTTGTTTCGCTGTAATCTTGCCTGCGCCGGTTGCGGGAAAATTGATTATCCGAAAGAAATTCTCGATAAACGTCTGAGTTATGAAGACTGCATGAGTGCCATAGACGAATGTGGTGCACCAGTCGTATCGATTGCTGGCGGTGAACCGCTTATTCATAAGGAAATGAGTAAAATTGTAGAAGGTTATGTTGAAAAGAAAAAATTCGTATATCTGTGTACCAACGCTATTTTGCTGAAGAAGCATATGGATGAGTACACGCCATCGCCCTATCTGACTTTTTCTGTACACTTAGACGGTAATAAAGAACGTCATGATTCTTCTGTTTGCTTAACGGGCGTTTTTGATAAATGCATTAAAGCAATCAAACAAGCCATTGAAAGAGGCTTCCGCGTTACCATTAACTGCACCTTGTTTCAGAATGAAACCGCTGAAGAAGTTGCCGAATTCATGGACATGGCAATGGAGCTAGGAGTGGAAGGCGTCACTATTTCACCGGGATACCATTATGAAAGAGCGCCGCAACAGGATGTCTTTTTGAAAAAACGCGAGAGCAAACAACTATTTCGTAATTTATTTAAATTAGGTATGGGTAAGAAATGGCGTTTTAACCAGTCTTCCTTGTATCTCGATTTTCTTGCAGGCACCCAAACTTACGAATGTACGCCTTGGGGTAATCCGACCCGCAATGTCTTCGGTTGGCAAAAACCCTGTTATTTACTCGTCGGTGAAGGTTATGCCCCGACTTTTTCTGCCTTAATGGAAGAAACAGAGTGGAACAAATATGGAGTTGGACGAAATCCGAAGTGTGATAACTGTATGGTGCATTCCGGTTTTGAAGCAACTGCTGTAAACGACACAGTAGCAAATCCATTAAAAGCATTGAATGTATGGCTAAAAGGCTCAAAAACGGATGGCGAAATGGCGCCTGAACTACCCACCCTTTATAAAGAAAGTGAAGCCAGCAAACCTGAACTTGTTACCGAATCCAAACCAACGAAAAGTTGCGGTAGCAGTAAGCAAGTCGCTTAACAATTTATGGAATTCACATTCCTGGCAATATTGCCAGGATTGCTAATCTGGCTCTCTATACTCTTATTGCCTTGGCGTCCGTGGAGTACACGGGAATCGCTTGATAGTACCGACATCATTGAAAAGCCGGATTTATCCGATATTACGGTTTTAATTCCTGCCAGAAATGAAGCTGATAATATTACTGAAACACTGTCTGCTCTTAAAAAACAGGGTAATAACCTTAATGTTATTCTCGTTGACGATCAGTCCACGGATAATACAAGTGGGTTAGCCAAATCTGTTGGTTTAGAAAACCTGACAATTGTTTATGGAAAAGAACTCTCTGAAGGATGGAGTGGCAAACTCTGGGCACTGGAACAGGGACGACAACAGGTTAAAACCCCCTACATTATCCTGCTTGATGCCGATATTGTTCTTAAAGACAACCTGATTTCTATCGTTCTGGAAAAAGCAAAAAATGAGCAATTGCAAATGTTGTCATTAATGGCTTTTCTGAAGATGCAGTCCTTTTGGGAAAAACTATTAATGCCTGCGTTTATCTTTTTCTTTAAGTTACTTTACCCGTTTCATTTATCGAATAAACCGAATTCATGGATTGCAGCAGCAGCGGGTGGATTTATTTTTATAGAGGCTAAAGTACTGGAAGAACTCGGTGGCTTTGAGTGTATTAAAAATGCGCTTATTGATGACTGCTCTCTGGCGAAACAAGTAAAAAGCAAAAAGCGTAAAACCTGGACAGGTATGACGCATTCGGCTATCAGTATTCGTAGCTACGATACACTATCCAGCATCTGGCAAATGGTTGCGCGTACGGCTTATACACAATTATTTTATTCGCCGCTTTTATTATTGGTTTGCACATTATTAATGCTGGCAGCTTTCTGCCTACCTGCTGCAGCTCTATTTCAGGAGCAGACATTTTTTACAGGCTTGATTATTCTTGCCATACAGGTCGCCTGTTATCTACCCACTTTACGCTATTATTCAATGAATCCTGCCTATGCTGTCTGCTTGCCAACAATTGGTGTGCTATACCTTGTTATGACCTGGAGTTCGGCTTACCGTTATTACTTTGCCAAAGGTGCAAACTGGAAAGGTCGTCATTACAATTAATTGAAACATTTGCTAAAAATCACCGTCAATACTTAATAAAGCATGGATTTAATAAATATGACTGTTAAAAACCACCCGTTTCAATCCATTAAAATACTCTCAAAAGTATTCCTGAGCATTTGTTTATTCTTTTCAGCAAATTTAGTTTCAGCTAATACAGAACAGGAAAAAGCAATGCAAGTCCCTGTTGATGAATTACATAATGCGCTGATTAGCGTTATGAAAAGTGCCGAGACAAGTAACTTTGAAGAACGCTATGCGCTGTTAGAAAAAGTCATTATTGAAAACTTTAATACACCGTTAATTTCCAGAGTCATACTAAGCCGATACTGGAAGTCTCTGGATCAAAAAACGCAAACCAATTTTATTAATTTATTTAATCGTTTAACCATTGCTACCTATGTTGACCGCTTTGATTCCTTTGAGAATGAATCCTTTAAACATATTGCTATCGAACCAATGAAGAAAGGTCGGTATCTGCTAAAGACTAAATTATTACAAACTGACGGCGATTCAGTTTCCTTTGATTATATTATTCAACGTGATGATGAAAAGTGGAAAATTATCAGCGTTATAGCGAATGGTGTAAATGACTTATCCCTGAAGCGGGGAGAATATTCTTCTGTAATTAAAGATCAGGGTTTTGACGCACTAATAGAAAATATCGAGAAAAAAATCAAGGACATAGAGCCAAATACGTCACAATAAAGCATTTATAAATTGTCTCGTTGCTAAAGGTATGTCAATATCCGACGACAATAATAGTTAGAAGAATTTCACCACAACCATAGTTTAATTGAGAGAAGCAAAATGATCGGAACGCGTTTTTTTAATCTATCAAAACACATCATCCTTATAGGTTTGTTAGCTATAGCCAGTGGCTGTGCAACAACAGCAACGACAGATAGCACGGCTGGAAATAAAGATAATTTTGAATCAGCAAACCGTGTTTTCTTTGATGTTAATGAAACACTTGATAAACATTTCATGAAACCTGTTGCAGAGAAGTATGTAGAAATTACTCCGCAACCGATTAGAACAGGGATAACAAATTTTTTCGACAACCTGACTTACCTCAATGTTATTTTTAATGATTTACTGCAAGGTAAATTCACGCAAGCAGTTAATGACTCACTTCGGTTTATATTTAACACAACATTAGGTATTGGTGGCGTTTTCGATGTCGCCACTAATGACTTAGGTTTGCCAAAAAACCAGGAAGATTTTGGTCAAACACTAGCTACCTGGGGCGTTGATGAAGGCTCCTATCTTTATATTCCATTACTTGGGCCTAATACTGTACGAGATGTCACAGATATGGCTCCAAGTACACTTTTAAACCCGTTTTTCTATATCACCAGTGCAGCCTTACTTCCTGTGAGCGTGCTTAATGCAGTTAATACGCGGGCGAACCTTATTGAAGCATCAAACCTTCGTGATGAAGCAGCGATTGATCCTTACTCTTTTACAAGAGAGGCCTATTTGCAGCAACGTGACCACCTTATTTTCGATGGTAACGCACCTGTTGAAGGTTATGACGATATATTTTCAGATGCTGATGAAGAATCTGATGGTGTACTCGTAATAGAATAAACCAAATCCTTTTATTACCTGTTTTTAGTGGCATCATTAAAAACAGGTAATAGTTAACATTGATTATTTCATTCCTGAACGCTTGGCTCTTCTCGATATTCTGACCTGAAAATAGATTGGACAATTGTTATTTTCGAGAGAAAAATCACGAAAAAATCAGAATTCACATTGAAGAATTTAGTACTCAGAGTAATTTCCCAAAACCAGTGAATATTAGTGTCAGCATTGGTAGCGCTACTTAACATTCCTGAAAAAAATTAACCGCCTACGAATTATTGTCTTTTGCAGATACAGCATTATATTCAGCTAAAGAAAAAGGCCGAAACTGTGTTATCAACACTAATGTAACTGTTAGCAGTGGTGAAGAAGCGACTTAATCTTTCTCTTACTGGTACTCAACTCAGGTGGATTTTACTTAGACATTACAGTTTTAATTTCACAACAAATATGAATAAATCAGTATTTTTAAAATAGAACGATAAAATCATCGCATAACTCTTTGTTTTTCAGTCATATATCAACGTCACATCATGTGAACTTAGTGATATAATCCGCATTAATCACAAAACTGCGCAATTAATAAAGTTGGTTTGCCATGAGCGAAGAAATTCTAATTAATGTTACTCCACAAGAAACCCGTGTTTGTGTTGTGGAAAATGGCATATTGCAGGAAGTGCATATTGAACGTACTCAAAAGCGTGGTTTGGTTGGAAATATTTTTAAGGGGCGTGTTTCACGTGTTTTGCCGGGAATGCAGGCCGCCTTCATTGATATTGGATTGGAACGTACCGGCTTCCTGCATAGTTCAGATATCGTATCCAATAATATTGATCCTGACTCAGAGGCGGAAACAGAGATAAATAATTCTGTTGTTGAAACCCTTCCTATAGAAAACAGGATTCATGAAGGCAATGAAATTCTCGTTCAGGTTGTTAAAGATCCAATTGGCAGTAAAGGCGCAAGGTTAACAACTCGCCTTTCTATTCCTTCTCGCTATATTGTCTTTGTACCTGATTATCCCTCAATCGGCATTTCGCAACGAATAGAAGACGAAGCAGAAAAAGAAAGACTACGTAATACGATCCTGAATTACATGTCTGGTATCGATAATCACGCCGTTGTAAACAGTGATAATGTTGTGTTTCATGACACAGCTAATGAAGTTGCGTTATTAAAAAAAGGTGGTTTCATCGTTAGAACCGCAGCAGAGAACATTCTCGATGAAGATATTTATAAAGATATCGAGTTTGTGAAAAAAATATGGGACTCCATAGTGGTTCGTGCAGAAAATACTTTTCCTCCTGGTAATGTGTTTGAAGATTTACCTTTAGTTATGCGAACAATGCGAGACCTGGTGCATTCAGAAATTGGCAAGGTACGCATAGACTCAAAAGAAACCTATCAACGTGTCACTGAGTTTTCCAAACATTTTATTCCAGAACTGTTAACAAGAATTGAACACTATACTGGTAACCACCCTATTCTTGATATGTATTCTGTTGAAGATGAAATACAACGCTCATTAAATAGAAAGGTCACATTAAAATCAGGTGGATATTTGATTATTGATCAGACTGAAGCAATGACAACGATTGATGTGAATACCGGTGCTTTTGTAGGTCACAGAAATCAGGAAGAAACCATTTATAAAACAAATCTTGAAGCAGCACACACCATTGCTCGTCAGTTACGTTTAAGAAATCTGGGCGGTATTATTATCATTGATTTTATTGATATGAAAGACCCCGAACACGGCAGACAAGTTTTACGTTCGCTGGAAAAAAATGTTGAGAAGGATCATTCAAAAACGATCATTAGCGAATTAACGTCCTTGGGTTTAGTACAACTTACCCGAAAAAGAACCCGAGAAAGTCTGGAACATATCCTCTGTGAGACATGTCCTACATGTAATGGACGTGCTTCAATCAAAACGGCTGAAACTATTTGTCACGAAATTTTTCGGGAAATTTTACGAGAAGTGAGACAGTTTGATGCCAATAAACTTCTGATTGTTGCCTCACAAAAAGTGGTTGATATGCTACTTGATGATGAATCAACCAGCGTTGCTGAACTGGAATCGTTTATTGGTCGTTCAATCGCATTTCAGATAGAACCTTTGTATACGCAGGAACAATACGACATCGTTCTACTTTAATTCCGATTTAATGATAAAAAGAACTTTTACAATTCTATACCACTTCTGCTGGTATGCTTTCGCCTTTATTATATTAAATGCAGCAGTACTGGTCACAGTCATGCGCCTCACGTTACCAGAGATTGGCGGCTATAAAAATGAAATACAATCCTGGGTAAGCGAATACATGGACCACCCGGTTGTCATCGATGAAATAACAGCTGAATGGAAAGGCTGGGCACCACATTTATATTTAAAAAATATTGACCTCTATTCGCCTGATAACAAAATACTCATTAGCACATTTGATTCAGCACATTTGGGCATTGATCCATTTGCCAGTATTAATAAACGAGAATTAGTTCCTAGTAAGTTGGCCATTAGCGGTATCGAGCTCGAATTTACTCGAAACGATGATGGTTCTATATCTATTAACAATACAAATAATATAGGAGCAACTGAACCAAATAACACAGCCATGTCTGGTTGGTTATTAAAACAAAAACATATCAAACTGGAAAATGCTAACTTAATCTGGCATGACAAAAAGAAACAAAAAGAAAAACTTAAATTTACTAATGCCGAATTGGAGTTAAAAACTCATAAAGAACGTTTGCAGATCAGTGCCGATATTACATTCCCAGAAGGTGGTGATTTAAACTTAAGAATGGATGTGTTTGGTAATGTCCTGACACCAGACTGGAAAGGTGTCATCTATTTTGAAGCAAAAGATGTAAGTCCAGAGAAAATTTTGGATGGTTTTGAAATTAAAAGTGCAGGCGGAACCGCGAATGCTAAAGTATGGACAAACTGGGACAAGTCAAAATTAATCGACGTTAGTAGTGAAATACAGTATTCCGACTTTTCCCTTTTAGTTAAAGAACATGTTCTATCAATAGAAAGTATAAAGCTTGATTTTTTCAGCGAACGTAAAAAAGAAAAAGACTGGATATTAAATATAAATATTAAAGAACTACAAACTAAGAACGGTATCTGGCCAACATCAAGTTTTCAACTGAGTATCAACAATAATCTTGCCGACAAGCAATATAAAGGACACTTTTCTTATTTGAAACTTCAGGAAATTATTCCCTTCCTGTTAGCTTCAGAACTTGTTTCAGAGGAAACTGTTAATAAGTTTGACTGGCAAACATTAAAAGGAGAGTTAACAAACACAGATGTTTTCTATGATCCTGGTTCATCTGATGGAAACATACTGTCATTAAATACAGACTTTAAAAAAGTAGACATTGCTGCTAAAGATAAACAGCTCGCTGTTTATAATCTTGCCGGCTCAATGCATGCTACTGATAGTAATATTAAACTTAATATAGACAGCAGTGCCTCGGAAGTTCTATTAAGTTCTGTTTATGAGAATGCAGTACCCTTGTCAATTTTAAATGCAGAACTGGAGTTTATAAACTCTGATTCAGTTGAGCTATTGATTAAAGACTTTAATATTTCGGACGGCACTATTTCGGCAAAGTCTTCTGGAAAAATTCGATTCGATGAAAAATACTCACCATTTATAGATCTCGTAGCGCATATTGATGAAACAGATATTGAATACATACCAAAGTATTTACCGAAAAACTTACCTGCAAATTTAAAGAAATGGTTTGCAAGAGCAATGGTCAGCGGAAAACTATTATATGGTGATTTAATACTTCATGGACATACAGCAGACTTTCCATTTGAAAACTCAGAAGGAAACTTTAAAGCCATCCTTAATATAGAAAATGCAACCATAGATTATAATGAAACTTGGCCGCCTCTCGATCAACTCACAGCTGAAATTATAATCGATAATGATGATTTATATATCTT
>JBELBG010000046.1:0-8339 GCA_042095435.1 Thiotrichaceae bacterium
TCGCCATATTCTGTAAATAAATGCCCATTACGTGCGTTGCGCGTTGGCATAACGCAATCAAACATATCAATACCACAGCGAACGGCTTCGACAATATTATCCGGCGTACCCACACCCATTAAATAACGTGGCTTATCTTCTGGCATGCCTGGCATAATATTATCGAGTACTTCCATCATCATCTCGACCGGTTCACCAACAGATAGACCACCTATGGCATAACCATCAAAACCAATTTCTTTTAAACCTGATAAAGATTCTTCACGCAAAGCTGCATACATACCACCCTGAACAATGCCAAATAAGGCATTCTCACTATTACCTACTAATAGGCCATGCGCTTCTTTCGATCGTTTTGCCCAGCGTAAAGATAAATGCATGGAATCCGCGGCTTCCTTTTCTGTAGCCGGATACGGCGTACATTCATCAAAAATCATAACAATGTCAGAATTCAAATCGTGTTGAATCTGAATGGCTTCTTCCGGCCCAAGAAACACTTTAGAGCCATCAACCGGCGATTTAAAATGCGCACCTTCTTCGGTAATCTTTCTTGAATCGGCCAGACTAAAAACCTGAAAACCACCTGAGTCTGTCAGGATAGGCTTTTGCCAATGCATAAATTTATGCAAGCCTCCAAACTTTTTAATTACTTCCATGCCCGGACGTAGCATTAAATGAAACGTATTACCGAGAATAATTTCCGCACCAATACCTTCTAACTCTTCCGGCGTCATTGCTTTAACTGTGCCGTAAGTACCAACAGGCATAAAAGCCGGTGTTTGTATTTCGCCACGTGGGAAACTTATTTGACCACGCCGGGCACTTTTATCTGTATTTATAAGTTTAAATTTCATGATTTACTTTAATAAAGCCTGACCGCCATGGATGGCGGAAATACTGGCTATGCAGGACACCTACATGGATGTAGGTGGTAGCCAATGTCCGGAACATATTGTCGAGCATTAGCCAGTGCATGATTGCCCCATAATTAACATGGCATCGCCATAACTATAAAAACGATACTTTTCTTTAATTGCATGTTGATAGGCCTGCATAATATTTTCTTTACCGGCAAAGGCACAAACTAACATTAATAAAGTTGATTCAGATAAATGGAAATTAGTTAACATCATATCAATTACATTAAATTTAAATCCGGGATAAATAAATATATCGGTATTCCCTTCAAAACTTGTCAACACACCAGATTTTGCAGCTGCTTCCAAACTTCTAACGACGGTTGTCCCTACTGCTAATATTCGACCACCGTTATTTTTTGTTTCGTGAATTTTTTTAACTACATTAGCAGGCACTTGAGCATACTCACTGTGCATTTTATGTTGCTTAACATCGTCAACACGAACTGGTTGGAACGTACCCGCGCCAACGTGCAAAGTTAGTTTTGTATTATCGATACCGTTACCTTCCAACTCATCCAGAATTTGTTGAGTGAAGTGTAACCCTGCTGTTGGCGCAGCAACTGCGCCCGACCTTTCTGAGAAAACAGTTTGATAACGTTCTTTATCTTCGCTTTCATCATTTCTTTCAATATAAGGTGGTAATGGCATATGCCCCAATCGATTGATGACATCAGTTAATTTTTCTTCTCCATCAAAACAGAGTAAATACATGTCACCACTACGTCCCAGAACTTCAAAACTAACATTCTCATCAAGCAATAACTTCGAGCCCGGTTTTGGTGATTTACTCGCCCGCAGTTGGACTAACAAGGTCTTTTCATCGCGAATCCGTTCCAACATGATTTCGACCTTGCCGCCGGTTTCTTTATGCGCAAATAATCGCGCCGGAATCACGCGTGTATTATTTAACACGATTAAATCGCCCGGTTTTAAATAGTCGGAGACACTTTTAAACGTGTTATCAGTAATTTTACCACTTGAATCTAGACACAATAAGCGGCTGCTATCACGATCAGCAAGGGGGTACTGTGCTATAAGTTCTTCGGGTAATTCATAAGAGAAATCACTGGTTTTCATGGCGCGCGATGTTAACAGAAATAAGCCTGAAATAACTTATTCTTAGCGTCAAATATTGACCTTAGGCTGACTTACCTTATACTTGCCGCCTGCTTTTAGTCTTATAGCTTGAGTGACCTACATGAGTGTAGTTTGTAGAAAATGTAGAGAACACGTTTTCGATGCGAAAATAGTAATTAAGCCGGATTCATCATTATTTATCCGGCGCATTTAATAAAATTTAGTATCGCTATAAGCTTTTAGTTTTCCCTTGCCGGGGTGGCGGAATGATGGGCACGACTGCAGGACGCAGGAGATAGAACGAATCAGGAGACAGAGTCGAGGAGCCCGAATGCCGCGACAGTCAGGATGGCGTGAGCGGCGGGTAGACACATTAGAAAAATTTATTATGTGCCGGATTCAAAATTAAATTATCCGGCGTTTTTGAATAAAGTTCTAACACTATAAATTAAACTTTTAGTTTTTCCCTTGCCGGGGTGGCGGAATTGGTAGACGCGCCGGATTCAAAATCCGGTTTCTTCGGAAGTGCGAGTTCGATTCTCGCCCTCGGCACCAACTTAATTATTAAGGTAAATTCTTTTCCAGAACTTTCCCATTAGTTTCTTTGATTAAAACTTCTATTAGATCTATTTGTTTACAAAGCAATGTTTTATCCGTCGAACGTAAAACAATATTGACACCTGACTTACCTCGTTTGAAATAGGGGTAACTACCGATGCTCACCTCTTCGCATTCGTTTTGTATATTTGTCATGCCGTCTGCCAGTTTACTTTCAGTAAGATTAGTACAGACACTCGCTGTTAGTATTGGCGCCCCACCAATGAGTCTATCGACTAATGATTGAAACATCGCTTGCATAATGCTCGGCACACCTGCAAGCACAAAAACATTATTGATCTGATAGGCTGGAGCGCCGCTGACAGGGTTATCAATCAACGAAGCGCCTTCTGGAATTTCTGCCATTTTTAAACGTGCTTCAGTAAGCATTCCCGGCTCATAATACTCCTCCATAATGGCGACAGCTTCCGGGTTACGAAGTGCTTTTACGTTAAATGCTTTTGCAATAGATTCAGTAGTAATGTCATCGTGTGTTGGACCTATACCTCCCGTTGTAAAAACATAATCATAATTTTCTGAATAGTGTTTTACTTTGTCGATAATAGTTGGTTCAACATCAGGAATGATAATGACCTCAGCCAAGACAATGCCTAACTTCTCAAGCTCTTTACCAATATAAGATATATTTTGATCTTGTGTTCGACCCGACAGTATTTCATTTCCAATGATAATAATGGCAACTGTTTTTAAATTTTTGTTATTCATAGCTATTTAATTAAAACACAGAATCATTAAATACCAACGTATTTTATCACTGCTTCTATTAAATTTTTATCTATATCAGGCGTAGAAATATGATAAAGCGATTAAACAAACTTCAAACGTTTGCTTTTGCAATTTATCCAAAAAAATAGGGCTTAAAATAAAAAAAGCCAGCTGTATATACAGCTGGCTTTTCTAAAACGGATTAAATTCTATAAAGAAAAATTTATGCGGCTTGCACCGGGATATGATCTTTTATTCTGGAAATATTGTTTTCTTCATCAAGATAAACCAATGTCGGTTTAAATTTTGGCATTTCATTTTCATTAATCCTGCCATAAGCGCAAATAATTACACGATCACCCGGATCCGCTTTGTGTGCAGCAGCACCATTTACAGAAATAACTTTTGAACCTTCCTCGGCACGGATGGCATAAGTTGTAAAACGTTCACCATTAGTAATATTGTAAATGTCGATTTGCTCATATTCATGGATGCCTGATTTATCCAACAAATCCCCATCAATGGCACAAGAGCCATCGTATTCAAGTTCGGCATGTGTCACACAGGCCTGATGCAATTTAGCTTTTAATACTGTTAGTTCCATCATTATTTTAAATTGTTAGATTAAAATCTGGATATTACCTGACATCGAAAAGGCGTCAATCATAGGGTTGCACCGCAACATTGTCAATCAGACGCGTTTTACCTAACCATGCAGCTGCAATAATCACTAATTTCCCCTCTTTTGGGGGCGATAATGACTCAGAATCGCATATTTTAAAGTATTCTGGTCTAAAACCCACGTTTTTTAAGACAGAAATCGCCTCTTTTTCCAGTTTTTTGTGATTCTCACTCCCTTTTTTCATCTTTTCAGCAATTTTTTTAAGGTTTTCGTACAGTAATGCTGCTGTTTTACGTTCTTTTCCAGTTAAATATTGATTGCGCGAACTCATTGCTAAGCCATCTTCTTCCCGCATTGTTGCCGCCGCAATAATTTCTATTGGTAAATTCAAGCTCTTAACTAAACTCCGTATAACTAAAAGCTGTTGATAATCCTTTCTTCCAAAAATAGCGATATCCGGCTGCACAATATTGAATAATTTAGTCACTATTGTCGCCACTCCTTTAAAATGTCCGGGCCGGTATTCACCACAATAGATTGAGTCCAGCTCTGGCACGGTTACTTCTGCCGGCGCATCACTCTTTGCTGGATAAATTTCATCATTATCAGGAATGAAAACCAAATCAACATTCATGTTTTTTAATTGGTTTAGATCGGATTCGAGAGTACGCGGATAACTTTCAAAGTCTTCGCCTTCAACAAATTGTGTCGGGTTAACAAAAATAGTAACAACAATGTAATCAGCGCGTTCTTGTACCTGCTTAACCAAAGACAAATGACCATCATGTAAATTTCCCATCGTAGGAACGAGTGCAATGGTTTTACTTTCTTGTCGAACCGTAGCGAGTTGTTCTCGTACTTCTTTAATTCGTATTACTTGTTGCATTATTAAAAAAAATGTTCAGCTGTAGGATATGTTTTACCTTTTACTTCGGTTACATAATTCGATATTGCAGTTTCAATGGAGTCGTTACCTTTAAGAAAGTTTTTTAAAAACCGAAACTTCTTTCCTGTGATGCCTAACATATCGTAAACAACCAGAACCTGACCATCACAATCAACACCTGCACCAATGCCAATAGTCGGGACATGCAATTCCTGCGTAACATGTCTGGCAACATCTGCAGGAATACATTCAAGTACTATACAATCACAACCTGCTTCTTGTATTGCCAGTGCATCGTGTTTTAATTTTTCTGCCGTTTCTTCTGTTGTAGCCTGCACTTTAAAACCATTACTGTTTTCAAAAGACTGGGGCATCAAGCCCAGATGACCACAAACAGCAATGTTTTCTTTTTTAATCGCAGAAATAATATCAGCTATGTCTTCTCCACCTTCCAGTTTAACCACATCGGCACCACCTTCACTAACTAAGCGTACCGCACTTTCTATAGCATCTCTGGGCGTTAGATAACTTTTGTAAGGCATATCACTAATTAACATTGAGCGTTGGCAAGCCCGGCTAACCTGCTTTGAGTGATACACCATGTCATCGACGGTCACTTGAAGTGTCGTTTCTTCTCCATGTAACACCATCCCGAGAGAATCCCCAACCAAAATCACATCAATACCAGCTTTGTTTTCTATACGTGCAAAACTTGCATCATACGCTGTTAAGCAGGCTATTTTTTCGCCTGCTCTTTTCATTTGCTTTAATGAGTCAGTCGTAATTTTTTCTGTCATGATTCTTTCGGATTAAAATAATGTTTGCCTGGAGAAATATTTTGAACCTGTTCTAATAACAATTCAAAGTCTTTATTACTATTTGATAAATCAAAGTCATCTGTATTAACAATCAACAATGGTGATGAAGTGTAATAATAAAAAAACTCAATATAAGCATCTGATATCTTTTTAACATAATTTCGATTGATAGGGCGTTCATAATCAAGCCCTCGCTCAATAATACGTTGCATCAACACATCCAAGGGTGCTTGTAAATAAATAACAAGATCTGGTTCCGGCGCATCCAGCGTAAGCTTGTCATACACTTCATTGTATAAAAACAATTCATCTTCATCCAAGGTCACTGAAGCAAATAATTTATCTTTCTCCATTAAGAAATCAGAAACCTGTACAGGTTTAAACATATCCGTTTGTCTTAATGATTCTATCTGCTTTGCACGTTGAAATAAGAAATAAAGTTGTGTTGGTAAAGCCACTGACTTCGGATCAGAATAAAATCGCGGCAAAAAAGGATTATCGGTTGCCAACTCCAACATTAATTCAGTATTAAATGTTTTTGCCAGTCGTTTCGCCAGCGTTGTTTTGCCTACACCAATAGGCCCCTCAACAACAATATAATCTGGGTGTCTCTTACTCACGATAAAATTTCCAGTCCATCCCGATCAATATTCGCTAATAAACCACTCAACAAGCCTTTTCCCGGGATAAGGCAATCGGCATTAATTTCAGCCAGTGGCATAAGCACAAAAGATCGATTCGTCATCTCAGGGTGAGGAATTGTTAGACGTTCATTGTTAATGATTGCATCTCCAAACATTAATATATCCAAATCCAGTGTTCTTGGCCCCCAACGTTCATTACGTACACGACCGTGTTCATTTTCAATCGCCTGCAATTTATCTAACAGATCCAATGGTGTTAGTGTCGTTTCTAACTCAACAACTGCATTAATATAATCATTCTGATCTTGTGGTCCAACGGGTTTACTTCTATATAAAGAAGAAACCTTTTTTATGTGAGTTGATTGTATCTCGCCAAACGCCTCAATGGCAGTTGTTATATGCTGCCTGGGTGAATCCATATTACTGCCGAGACCAATATAAACTATTGTCATGAATCAGATGGTTTCTTACGACGACTTCTTGGACCCCTTCTGGAACGTGGCTTATGATATCCAGATTTTATTTTATCTTTGCCAGCTAAAGGTTCATCAAGCTGCTCTTTAGTCCAGTAATCAACCAATTCCTGTAACGGTTCACCTGCTTCAGCACGAAGTAAGAGAAAATCATAAGCTGCTCGAAATTTGGGATGCATTAATACACGAAAAGATCGTTTCCCAGTACGTTTTAGCCGTACTTGTAATGCCCAAATATCGCGCGCCATATGTGTAAAACGCCTCGGCATAGACAAGCTTGAAATTTGTTTTGAAATAACCGTATCACCGGCAAGCTGTACGGCTTCCATTTCTGATAAACCATGGCCAATATGCTCATCAGCAATAACTCGCATTGGTTCCCACAAAAACGCCGCCAATAAAAATCCGGGGGCAACAGAATTACCCTGACTTAATCGTTGATCAGTATTCTTCAGTGCCTGCATGATAAAAGTATGCGGATAATCTTTTTCATGTGTATCGAGTAATGAGTCTGTTTGTGGGAATAAGTATTTAAATAAATTGTAGTGTCGTAGCATTTCAAAAGTTTGTAACGCACAAGCACCCATAAACAGCTTTAACATTTCTTCAAATAAACGTGCAGGCGGAATACCTTTTAACAATTCGGCATGTTGACTAATTGGCTTCTCTGCTTCAGGGTGAATTCTTAAACCCAGTTTCGCAGCAAAGCGAACTGCTCGGAGTATACGGACAGGATCTTCAATATAACGCTGTGTCGGATCGCCTATTAATTTTAATTGTCCATCTTTAAGATCCTTAACCCCGCCTACATAGTCAACAATTGAAAAGTCTTTAATATTGTAAAACAGTGCATTTACTGTGAAGTCGCGGCGCCAGACATCATCATCAATATCACCATAAACATTGTCACGAATAATGCGGCCATCTTCGACACGCCCTGCTCCTTCATCAGAAACATGATGAGGTGCACGAAATGTCGACACTTCTATTATTTCATCGCCAAAACGAACATGCGCTAATCTAAAGCGACGCCCTATTAATCGGCAATTACGGAACAGCTCTCGTATTTGCTCAGGTTTCGCATCCGTGACGACATCAAAATCTTTAGGCTCTCTACCTAATAAAATATCACGTACACCACCGCCTACAAGATAAGCCTTATAATCGGCGTTTTTTAATCGATACAACACTTTTAACGCACTATCGCTGATAGAAGCTCGTGAGATATTATGCTGATCGCGAGGAATAATAGTTGGTTCGATCTTTAATCGAGTCACCTTTGAAGGTTTATCTGAACTTGTCATTTGTTAATATAACTTTACTCTTTTATTGTGCTTTAATAATAACGCAGTTGAAAAACGATTACTTCTTCCATCTAAGTGGTTAAAATAACCGGCTCAATTGAATCACTTATATTTTCTAAAAATCATGGATAGACCACACGCGCCACAAGCTTGCTCTTGATGTCCAGTTATTAATATTTATTGCAGTAAGCCATTCTGGTAGTGAAATACACTCGAGACTATGTGAGATATTCGCTTTTGTTAGCTCAGCACTCCTGTCTTTTTTTCTTGAA
>JBELBG010000047.1:0-8205 GCA_042095435.1 Thiotrichaceae bacterium
GTCTTCTCCAAACCTGTTATTGATTAGGTCTTCAAGCGCTGTCATAGCTGCGCCTTCCTTTGGGCCAGCTGTTTTTACTTTAATCGTTGAGCCTTTACCTGCGGCCAGCATCATGATGCCCATTATGCTTTTCCCGCTAACCTCTTTATGACCAACATGAACCGTGATTTCACAAGGAAAAGCAGAAGCCGTCTTAACAAATTTCGCTGCCGCTCTTGCGTGTAAACCTAACTTGTTAATTATTGTTATTTCTTTTTGGTTCATTTTTTATCACCTTGAGAAATAGTAATGCCATCAATGCCGCCGCTATAGGCTTTTTCCGTTAATTCGTTTAAACCCAGTTCTGGATAATTAAACAGACGGATTAACATCGACAAGTTAATGCCAGTAATTATATTTACTTTATCATGTATGTTGAGGCGGCATGCAATATTACTCGGCGTTGATCCGATTAGATCGGTTAAAACTAGTACGCCATCGCCATCATCAATGGCGTCAAAGTATTCATTTGCCGTTTTAAGCAATTCATCCGGATTACATTCACGACTGGTAGATAGAAACCGCACTTTCAATGGGCTGTTTTCTATCATATGGTTTATTGCATCGAGCAAAGAGCTACCTATGCCATCGTGAGTAATTATTAATAGTCCTACACTCATAATTATAAATCTCGATGCCTTATCATGACCTTTTTTTCTAAGTTATTAAATTCTTTTGCAAGTTGTTCAACAATAAATACTGAACGATGATGGCCGCCTGTGCAGCCAAACGCAATACTTAAATAGCTCCGATTATCTGCTTCGAAACTTGGTATCCAGCGTTTAAGAAATTGTTCAAGATCAGTCATCATTTCAATAACATCATTTTGTTTTGATAAAAACTCAATAACGGGCTGTTCTTTTCCTGAATACTTTCTTAAATCTTTATTCCAGTAAGGGTTAGGTAAGCAACGCAAATCAAAAATAAAGTCCGCATCTTTGGGTAAGCCATTTTTAAAGCCGAAAGACATAAACTGTAAAGAGAGCTTGGTGTTTTTGCGCCGGTCTATACGTTGTCGAACAATATTACGTAATTCATGGAGCTGCATATAGCTGGTGTCTATACGTAAATCAGATGCTTCTGCGAGTGGCCCAATAATGTTTCTTTCTTGTTGAATTGCATCGCTTAGTGATACTGTTTCTGAAGAAAGCGGGTGTTTTCTTCTGGTTTCACTAAAACGCCTGGTTAAAACATCATCGTTTGCGTCTATAAAAATTAATTCCGATGGAATATTTTTATCTTCCAGCTTTTTGATCATTTCCGGCAGAAAAGAAAAATCTTCAAGCGTGTTACGTGCATCAATACCAATGGCAATATGTTTCGCCAAAGTGTTATTTTCTTCTGAAAACTGTTCTATCAGAGTGTTGAGCAGGCTAACGGGTAAATTATCGATGGTATAGAAAGAAAGATCTTCCAGTGTATTTAACACAACTGTTTTGCCTGCACCAGAAAGCCCGCTGACAATAATGAGGCGACGTTTCGGATTCATTTTTCGCCTGCGTTCATTAGTTTTAGTTGTCGTTTGGCAAAAATCTCAGGGGCGTTATAGCCACCGTCGCGTAAAATATGATTACGTGCAGCACATTCCAACATGACGGCTAGGTTACGACCAGGAGCAACTGGCAATGTTATTTGTGAAATGTCCATGTCGAGAATGCTTCTTGTTTTATAACTGCCTTCCAGTCTGTCTAGGTTTAAGAGATCTTTTGTGTTCATCGGTTCAAGCTCAACAATTAGCTTAAGATATTTATTTTTCTTAATAGCACAGTCACCAAATAATTCACGTACATTTATAATACCTAGTCCCCGGACCTCTAGGAAATCCTGTAGTGTTCTCGGGCAGGTACCAGTAATAATATCCGGTGCAATTTTGGAAAATAAGGGCGCATCGTCTGCGATTAGGCGATGACCTCGTGAGATTAATTCCAAAGCAAGTTCGCTTTTTCCTATGCCGCTTGGCCCGGTAATTAAGACGCCTATTGTCATAACTTCCATGTAAACACCATGCATGGTTAACCTTTCGGCGAAAAGGCCGGTTAAGAAATAATGCAGGATATCGGCTAACTTACTGCTATTTTTTTTCGATGAAAATAGTGCAATATTATTTTCATTGCTTTTTTGTTTTAACCGTGCCGGAACGTTGCAGCCATCGGTAACAATCACACAAACAGGTTTGCTATTAAATAACTGTGATATAGCATCCTGCATTGAAACATCACTTAATCCTTCAAGGTATTCAATTTCAACTTTACTAATAATCTGAATCTGGTGAGGATGAATCAGGTTTAGGTGACCAATTAATGAAACGTTGTTTGAAGCTTCCTGGTTGTTTTGTTCTTCTTCACAGGCAAAGGTTCGCTTTTTCCCTTCTTGACCTGCTATCCATTCAAGCTCCAGCTTGTCACGATGAATATTAAAAAGTTCTTCTACGCTTAACTGGTTAGTAGGTCCTGTCATAGGATCACTCCGTCAGAATAGAATACATTTCAGCTGGTGAGCTTGATTGACGAAGTTTATGAAGAGTGGCTGTGTTGCTAAACTTTTCAGCCAGCTTAGCCAGTGTTTGCAGATGTTCTTCTGTCGAATCTTCCGGAACAATTAAAGCAAAAAGCAAATCAACCGGCGCATTATCAACAGCATCATAATCAATTGCTGATTCAAGTTGAATAAATGCAGCCAGTGTTTTTTTTCCGTTTTTTAATCTGCCATGTGGTATGGCAATACCATTCCCAAGCCCGGTGCTGCCCAGCCGTTCTCTGGCAATAAGGCATTCAAATACTTCTGTTTGCGAGGTTGAGTGATCGGAATTGGCAATGGTTTTTGCCAGTGTGTCTAAAGCATCCTTTTTACTATGGCAGTCCATGCCAGGAAACACACATTCAGGTGATAAAATATCTGAAATATTCATTCTTTTGTTACTGACAGTAGAGGCTTGAAGAGTTTAATCGAGATCCTGATCTTTTAAACCGCTTTCTCCTCGATGGTGATCTTTTAATTTTTCTTTATGTTTTTTTAGCTGTCGATCCAGCTTGTCTATGAGGCCATCAATAGCGGCGTACATATCTTCTTGCTCGTTGTCAGCAAATAGGTTGCCGCGATTAACATGTACAGTTGCTTCTGCTTTCTGGCGTTCTTTTTCTACACTTAATATAACGTGAGTATTGTTAATATGTTCGAAATGCCTTTCGAGTTTTTGGAATTTATTTTCTACGTAGGCTTTTAATGAGTCCGTTACATCAACATGTCTACCGGTTACATCGATTTGCATAATGCCTCCTTAATTAAGTTGTTATAATTATTTAAGCCAGTCTTTTACGTTCGTTTGAAGGCGGTATCGCCATTGCTTCTCTGTACTTGGCTACGGTACGTCTTGCAACATTTATCCCTTGTTCTTCAAGTACGGCTGCAATTTTGTTATCGCTTAAAGGTTTATCCGGTGTTTCTGCGCTAATGAGTTTTTTAATTAATGCTCGAATTGCCGTTGATGAACAAGCGCCTCCGTAACTGGTGCTAACATGACTTGAGAAAAAGTATTTTAATTCAAATATACCACGCGGGGTATGCATATATTTGCGTGTTGTGACTCGTGAAATTGTTGACTCATGCATTCCTAATGTTTCAGCAACGTCATGTAGGACTAAAGGCTTCATGGCTTCTTCACCATAATCCAGGAATGCGCGCTGTCTTTCTACAATACAACTTGCAACGCGAAGTAATGTTTCGCTGCGGCTACGAAGGCTTTTAATAAACCAGCGAGCCTCCTGCAAATGAGATTTTAGTGAGTTATTGTCTTCGCTATTATCAGCACGGCGTATCATATTCGCATAAGCTGAATTTATTTTCAGGCTAGGCATGGAATCCGTATTTAATTCTACCTTCCACACGCCTTTTTCTTTTTTAACGTAAACATCCGGGACAACGTATTCAGTATGTGCTTCACTGACAGTGTTGCCGGGCCTGGGGTTCATTGATTGAATTAAAGCAACAACTTCTGTTAGTTCTGCTTTATCCAGTTTCATTTTACGCATAAGCTGGTTGTAGTCATGGCTGGCAAGCAGGTCAAGATGGTTTTGTACCAGTTTTTTTGCCTCATCCAGACGATGCACATCAATATCACATTGATTCAACTGTAGTGTTAAGCATTCTTTAATGTCTCTTGAGCCAACGCCTGCTGGATCCATCGCCTGAACCATTCTTAATACTGCTTCGATTTCTTCTACACCAACTTCTTCTTCTTCCAGGTCATTGTCATCTATAGCGGCAAGAATTTCTTCCAGTGATTCAGTTAAATAACCATCGTCGTCAAGAGAGTCGATAATCGTCATGGCAATAACTTTATCGGTATCCGATGTTGGCGTTAAATTGAGTTGCCAATGCAGATGTTCATGTAAGGTTTTTTTGCTTGTGTCCTGATTTTCAAAGCCATCATAAGTATTTTCAGAACTGGCTTTTGTGTAACTACTGGTGTTATCAAACACATCTTCCCAGCCACTATCAACAGGTAATTCGTCTGGCAGGGTTTCCTGATTCATTTCAGTGGTTTGATCGGATTGCTCTTCGCTTTCCTTTTTATTTTTTACTTCTTCACTTTTTGTTGCGCTGCTGTCTTCAGAAGATGCTGTGCCTTCATCTACTTCCAGCATCATATTAGATTCAAGTGCATCTTGAATTTCTGTTTGTAACTCCATGCTGGATAACTGCAACAAACGAATAGCCTGTTGCAATTGGGGCGTCATGGTCAGGCTTTGGCCCAATTTTAATTGTAATGAGGCTTTCATATTAATAAGTGTAACTTAAAATTTGGTTTTTGGTGCAAGGCAATAAAAACTAAATATTCAAAGTGAAAATTCGTCTCCTAAGTAAACTTCCCTAACTTGTTCGTTGTTTAATAGTTGCTCAGTAGTTCCTTCGGCAAGAATCTTGCCATCATGCACAACATAGGCGCGATCACAGATTCCCAATGTTTCGCGAACGTTATGATCAGTTATTAAAATGCCGATCCCATGATCACAAAGGCGATGGATAAGTCGTTGTATATCATTGATTGATATAGGATCTATGCCTGCAAACGGTTCATCCAGTAACAAAAAGCGTGGTTCGGAGGCTAATGCCCGGGCAATTTCCAGTCTCCGGCGTTCTCCTCCTGACAAGCTCATGCCCAAATTATCTCTGAGATGAGTGATGTGAAACTCTTGCATCAATAATTCCAGACGTTGTTTGGCTTTTTCAGGGTTATCGGGCAAGCGTGTTTCAAGAATCGCCATAATATTTTCTTCAACTGTCAATTTTCTGAACACGGATGCTTCTTGGGGTAAATAACCGAGGCCGAGATGAGAACGTTCGTCCATGGATAAACGGCTGATTTCACGATTATCGAGATGGATTGTGCCATTATCAGATGGCACCAGACCGACAATCATATAAAAGCTGGTTGTTTTACCGGCACCATTGGCGCCAAGTAAGCCAATAGTTTCGCCACTTTGAACAGTCAGGCTAACATCTGAGACTACCTTTCTGGAGCGATAGCTTTTGGATAAATGGCGTGCTGATAAAATACTCATGAAATGTGTTAGAAAATAAATCAGTGATGTTCACTAACTGATCGCTTTACAAAATTATCCTTTTAAAATTATAGATACTGTCTGAACTTCATTCTTGTTTTTTCTTTTTAATCGTTATTTTGATTCGGCCGTCTTTTTTCTTATCGGTTTTGCCTTCATCACTTTTTGCTGTTGTGGTTGAGCCTTTTGCTATTACTTTACTTAATGCCGTGTCATAGTCTATTCGTTTGCCGCTCATTGTTGAGCCATCTGGTTTTGTTACCAGTGCTTTTTCTTTCAGGATAATGTAATCCTTTAAGGCATAATACTCCATTTGTAGTGCTTCTGCTTCATCATAGTTTTTACTGTTGTCTGGTAATTGTCGGTATGTAGCTGGTGTGCCCTGCATAATGACCAGTTCCATATCGTCATTGTCATCAAAATGAACTGTCATGGTGTGTCCGGTCATGCGGATACTACCCTGAACAACAATAACATCTCCTCGGTAAATAGTGATGCCTTTTAAATCATCCATTTCAGCCGAGTCAGCTTCAATCTCTATATCCTTTTCCTTGTCTGTCGACAACGCAAAGGCGTTATTCAACATAATTATGAAAACAGTGCCTAATAAGTATTTAAATATTTTATTCACTTGGCGGTGTACTCGATTCAATTGTGGTTCGTACATTACTCAAAAACTCCAGTCGTTGTTCTTGCAAATAGGCGCGCATGCCTACAGAAGTCGTTGTTGATTTTCCGTTAATCAACGTTGTTGGGCTGTCTGTTTCAGCGTATTTTTCATCAACCAGTACTTTTGCATCTTCTGCCAATAGCTCTGTTTTCAGTTTCCCATCATCATCATTCTGATGTAAATAAACATTTCCTTTTAATAAGATGACCTCATTATTAGAAGTAACCCAACCTCGATCAGATCTGACATTGATGGGTTGTTTATTTTCACGAAAAATTTCCAGTTCGGGTTGGTGTAATTCCGATGTATTGTCATCAGGGTAATGTGCCATATAGTCTGCATAGAGTCTGTTTTTTGGGCTGCCATCCTGATTCATGGTGATGGTTGTAAAGTTTTCCATATAATAGTCGGGATAATGTGCAAGTTTACTCAGTTTAGTCAGATCATCTTCGGCTAATTTATCTAATGCCCAATAGCTAATACCGGCAATAACAACCAGTATTAATGCTAACTTCCATCTGCCTGCGAACATTTAATGTTTGTCCAGTTAGCTTCAGGAAAGATAGGCTTTGATTTTAGCGTCAAATTTGCCTTGTGCTTTCATTATAAGTTCGCAGACTTCTCTTGCAGCGCCTCGGCCTCCTCGTTCTTTCGTAACCCAGTCGGCATATTCTTTAACCTCGGGACTGGCATCAGCTACAGCAATGGGTAAACCGACCTTTGTCATCGCCGGTAAATCAATAACATCATCGCCGGTATAGGCAACTTGTTCTCGTTCGATACCTAGTTCATCAATAAGCGACATTAATCTTGCACCTTTATCTTTTTCACCTTGATAAACATATCTGATACCCAGTGACGCCATTCGTTCAGCAACGATATTTGAAGAGCGTGCAGTAATAACCGAAATATGACAGCCGCTTTCCAGCAGCATAACCAAGCCATGACCGTCTCTGACATGAAACGCTTTATACTCATCGCCGCTTTCGCCAAGGATAAGTTGGCCATTCGTCAGCACGCCATCAACATCAAACACCGCCAGTTTAATATTGGCTGCTTTTTCTAATAATTCTTTTGTACTCATCAGACTACCTTGGCTCTTAATAGATCATGCATGTTTAATATGCCGGCTAGTTTATTATTGTCATCAACAACTACCAATGCATTGATACTGTGTGACTCCATTAATGCCAGAGCTGAGGCAGCAAGTGAATCTGATTTGATGGTTTTGCCATTCTTTGTCATGACATCTTTAACATAGCAGACTTTTACATCAATACTTGAATCAAGAGCGCGACGTAAATCACCGTCTGTAAATATGCCTAAAATATTTTCGTCTTTATCAACAATGGTTGTCGCGCCTAGGCCTTTTGCAGACATTTCAATTAGTGTTTCACTAAGCAGTGCATCTTCTGAAACTTTTGGAATACCTTTTCCGGTATGCATGATATCACTAACATGCAATAACAGGCGGCGGCCTAATGCTCCGCCAGGATGAGATAAGGCAAAGTCGTCTTCACCAAAGCCACGCGCCTCAAGTAGTGCTATGGCTATTGCATCGCCCATAGCAAGTGTCGCTGTTGTGCTGGCTGTTGGCGCAAGGCCTAGAGGGCAGGCTTCTTTACTAACACTAACATCTATATTGACGGTTGCTGATTTAGCCAGTGTTGAATTGACATTGCCCGTCAAAGAAACCATAGGTGTATTTAATCTTTTAATAACGGGTAATAAAGCCACGACTTCATCCGTTTCTCCCGAATTAGATAAAACCATAACAATATCTTTACTGGTAATCATGCCAGAGTCGCCATGACTGGCTTCGCCAGGGTGTACAAAAAATGCAGGCGTGCCTGTGCTGGCTAATGTGGCAGCAATCTTATTGCCTATATGGCCGGATTTACCCATGCCGATAACAACAACACGCCCTTCACATTG
>JBELBG010000048.1:0-2396 GCA_042095435.1 Thiotrichaceae bacterium
CACTGGTGATCAGACTTGGCCTGAGTAATAAGATCATAGGCGAGTTTTGTGCGATCCCAGTTTTTATTGCGATCCATTGCATAGTGACGCCCGATTATTGAAGCGAACTGGCCGATGCCCAGCTCCCTCATTTTAACCTGAGCTCGATTAATGTATTCCTCAGCACTTTTTGGTGGGGTGTCGCGGCCATCAAGAAAAGCATGCAGATAGAGCTTTTTTACATTACATTTTGCTGCTAGTTCCATTAAGGCATGAATGTGTTTTTGATGGCTATGTACACCGCCGTTTGAAAGTAAACCTAATAAATGTACAGCTTTGTCGTTTTCTACCGCGCTTTTAAAAGCAGTAGTGAGCGCATCATTTTCATAAAAACTGCCATTTTCCATAGCATGACTTATTCGGGTAAATTCCTGATCCACAACGCGGCCTGAGCCGATATTCATGTGTCCCACTTCCGAGTTGCCCATTTGTTCTGCGGGAAGGCCAACATCCAGACCTGAGGCGCTGATTAATGTATTTGGGTATTGCTTGACGATTTTGTCCCAAGTTGGCTTATTTGCCGAATATACCGCATTGTAAACAGTGTTATCTGTATGTCCCCAGCCATCCAGAATAATTAAAACAGTAGGTTTATGAGTTGATTGCATTACGGTTTTTGGTATTTAGAACAGGGTTAAGTAGAAATTTGAGTGTCGACGGTAACCGCAATACTTTATGCAATAATGATGAATAATTTGCTGTGTTAGCAATGAGTTAATAAGCCGTTGACTTTAGTTTAAAAAGTGAGCGAATTCTATCATGAAACGAAGACGCTTATCTATTCCGAGATTCAATTAACAATGGTTAATATGCCAATTGAATAGTTTTGTCAGCTGAGGATATAACGTATGATTCAGCCTACCAAATATTGAGCAGAAGAGAGTATTTAATGGAACGTTTTCCCGAGTTTGTCGCTAATCATTTATTTTTATTTTCTTTATTGGCTTCTATTCTAATGTTGCTTGTCTGGAATTTTTATGGCGATGTACTTAGTGGAGTAAAAGTGCTTTTGCCGGATGATGTGACGCGTTTAATTAATCGAGAAGGTGCGCAGATAGTCGATCTTCGCACAGATAAAGAATACGAAAGCGGACATATTATTGATGCGATTCATATTAATGTGGGTCAATTGTCGACCCAGCTGGATAAACTGAAAAAATATAAAGACAAAGGTATTGTCTTTTGCTGCGCTAGCGGGGGTGTTTCCGTTAAGGAAGCGCGTAAGCTAATGAACGAAGGATATGAAAAGGTTTATTGTTTGAAGGGTGGTGTTTCAAGCTGGCAACAGGCAAGTTTACCGTTAACTAAAGGTTCTAAATGATTTATGGCTGAAAACGAAGAAAAATTTGAAAACCCCGCAGAAGCGCAGTTTTCAATTCATAAGGTATATGTAAAAGATCTTTCATTTGAAACACCGAGTTCTCCGGAAATATTCAAGATGGAATGGAAACCGGCTGTTGATATGCATTTAACTAATGAGGCAAAACCACTCGGTGATCATCTTTATGATGTCGTGCTATCTGTGACAATCACCGTAAAAATAGATGAAACGACAGTTTATTTAATTGAAGTAAATCAAGCTGGCGTATTCTTTATCAATAAGATTCCGGAAGATGTGATTGAAAGAATGTTGGCAACGGTCTGTCCGAATATTTTATTTCCATTTGTGCGTGAAGCAGTATCGGATATCGTTACGCGTGGCGGTTTTCCTCAGTTATTATTGTCGCCGGTTAATTTCGATGCACTCTATTTGCAACAAAAACAGCAGGCCGAACAGCAGCCTGAGTCAAATACGACACACTAATTAAATGGCGACTGACTCATGAGCACACAGTCTATATTAGTACTCGGTGCTGGTTCATGGGGAACGGCCTTAGCGTTGGCACTCGCGCATAATGAACATACTGTTTATCTATGGGACATTAATGCTGAGCTAATTAATGATCTAAAAAAAGATAAATCAAATAAACGTTATATTCCTGACGTAATGTTTCCTGATAATTTAATTCCTGTTGATGCAATAGACCAGGCTGACGAAATAAAAATGATCGTGAACGCTGTACCTTGTCATGGTTTACGTAGCAGTTTGCAATTATTAAAGTCATATTCTGATATTAGTGTGTGTTTAGCATGCAAAGGTTTTGAATCCGGCACACAAAAACTGAATCACTTATTAGTTGAAGAAGAACTCGAAGGCGTTCCTGTTGCAATACTTTCCGGGCCGTCTTTTGCAAAAGAAGTCGCGAAAGGGTTACCTACTGCAGTAACTATTGCTGCTGAAGAAATAGAAACAGCCCAAGCTTTTTCTGAATTATTTCATAGTGCAGTTTTTCGTATCTATACACATAATGATTACA
>JBELBG010000048.1:2406-8033 GCA_042095435.1 Thiotrichaceae bacterium
CATTGGTGTGCAGGTTGGTGGCGCAGTTAAGAATGTCATGGCAATTGCAGCAGGCATAGCTGATGGTTTGGGTTTTGGATCGAATACACGTTCTGCTTTAATAACACGTGGTTTACATGAAATCATGCAACTCGGTTTGGCTATGGGTGCTAAACAGGAAACCTTTATGGGACTGGCCGGTTTAGGCGATCTGGTTTTAACTTGTACCGATAATCAATCGCGTAATCGAAGTTTAGGCTTGTTATTGGCTGAAGGTTATTCAATAGAACAAGCGCAAGAAAAAATTGGTCAGGCGATTGAAGGATTAAAGACCGCCGTTGAAGTAACTGAATTAGCAAAAAAATATAATATTGAAATGCCTATTACCGAACAAGTGAATAAGGTATTGCAAACAGACTGTTCTCCGCGTGAAGCAGTACAAAATCTATTGGCTAGAGAACCTAAAGCTGAAATATAAGTCTTTTTACACTGTAAAACTTGCCTAATTGCGCATCACATACATTACGGATAATGAATAATGAGAAATTCTTCTCAGTTTCAAAACTCAAGATGTAAACCTGGCTATAATAATCAATATTATACTGATGACACTTGAATAATATGCTGTGGATCTCTTTATACGATTATAATATTAAACATGATAAACCAAAGACATATTAATCCGATAAGTTTATTTTATGTTGTAGTTTTAATCATTTGCACACTTTATTCGTCTGACGCTCCAGCTCCCCCACCGGGTCCAACAGCGCCTCCTATCAATATTGCCTGTGATACAACGGCGGATTACACGATTGCCAACTTAAATGAAATAAAGAGCAAGGGTGGTGCATCGAATCCTTCTGTTGAGTTCGTAGAAGTTAAAATCCTTGCAGATAATACTGATATTTCGGGATGGGAGATCTGTTTTTCTGATAATCCTACTAAGGAAGATTGTACAGAAATGGGGCTTGGCGATGGAACCTGGCATTTTGGTGGAAATACGGGGGATGATGATGATAGCCCGGACGGTAATACTGAGTTTGATAATGGGGCTTATCTTATCTATGACGCTAAAAATGTAAAAGCAGATGCCGGGGAAATTCTATTACGTTCAAGTGTTGGTGGAGAATCTGGAACAATCGTATTGGATTATATTCGCTATGACAATACTCCCGGTATTTGTGGTGATGGTAATGAACGTTGGAATATCACCGATGATAATGGTAGCTCTGGACTTGATATCACTGTATTAGGGAGTGAACCGGATGACTATACGGCATGTAGCGCTTGCTTTGATTCACGTGATCCAAATCAAAAAGATTTTGCTCGATCTGAACCAGATGGTACGGGTGACTGGGGTAATAACGGCGACACACCTTCGGAAGGATCTACTAATGATACTGGTGGAACTTCTGGTAGTTTCACAATTACTTTTAATAATGCCCCTGGTAGTACTTGTTCGACTGATTCTTCATTAGATATAAGGGAACCGGTTTCCATTACGGTCTTAAATAACGGTGGTAATCCGTTGACCAACTTTGATGGTGTGATTGAGCTTTCGACAAACACGGGCCATGGGAGCTGGTTTACTACAGAAGGTGATGGTGGTTTTAGCTTAGACCCGCCACAAAATACTGGTACCTTGACTGATTCAACCTTGGATGATGGATTTGCAACCTATGATTTTGATCCTGATGATAGTGGCACGATAACTCTTTATCTTGCAAATGAGCACGCTGAAACAGTACAGGTTACGGTAACTGACCAGAGCGATCCGGGTGTATTCTCATCTTTAGGCGGGTTGTCTTTTTCAGATAATATTTTTGTTGTTAGTGTTGTTGAACCCAATGCGCCATTTAATACGTCGCCCGATGATTTGGTACCAATTGCCGGTCGACCACATCAACTTCAGATCGAAATGATGAGGCGTGATACAAGTATTACACCAAACGATTGTGGTCCTGCGAGTAGTTATGCTGAAACATCGGTCAAGACCTGGTATACAACGGGTGCAAATCATCCTGCTGGTGCTGCAGCACCTTCATTGAATGCGACATCATTAACAACGTCAGAACCTTCAGATCCGACAGCAGATAATTTTCCAATAACATTTACAGCGGGAGTAGCCAGCTTTAATCTGATTACCACGGATGTGGGTCAATTTACTCTGCATTTTAAGGATGATTTAGGCAGCTTTATTACGAATGATATTATTAGTGACCCGATTTCCTTTACGGTTAGACCGTTTGGTTTTGATATAGATACCAGTAATTTACGTTTTGATGATTGGACGGACAATAGTGCGCTCGATGATAGTACCGGCGTCGATTCAACCTATGCGGCTGATGAAAACGGTTCGGTATTTACCAAGGCAGGCGAGGATTTTACTGTTACTGTCACTGCGGTTACATGGGATACTAATGATGATGATGGTGATATTGGTGGCACTGCTGACGATGGAGTTCCAGATCCAGAAGCCAACCTGACAGATAACTCAGCGACAAACAGTTTTGGTCAGGAATTGATAACACCGGCTACTGTTGATATTACTCACTCTGTAATATTACCTGCATCGCCACCTCCAGAAGGTATTGGTACTTTAACAGGTGGTTCAAATGTTGGCGGTTTTTCCAACGGTGCAGCAAATGCCACTTTAACTTTTGATGAGGTAGGTATAATAGCGTTATCTGCAAATCACATTAATTATCTATCAAGCTCGGTTGAGATTACGGGCACAGCTCAAAATTATGGCCGTTTTACTCCTTATGTTTTTGAGTCTTCGGTCAATACACCCGCTTTTACTCCTGGTTGTGGAACATTCACGTATATCGGTCAAGAGTTTACATATGCTACTAACCCTGTAATTAGCTTAACTGCAAGAGCAAAGGGAACAGCGCCAGCCTATGGGAACAAGACAGATAATTACACGGGTAACTTTTTTAAACTGACGGATGCAAAACTGCTTTCTTCGGGTAGTAAAACTTATAGTGTCGCTGCAGGCAGTCTGGATCTTGGTAAAGTGATGTTATTAGCTACAGATCCGGTAATTACTAATAACAGTGACGGAACAGCAACGTTGACGTTTAACGATGGTGGCGGCATCGCCTTTAATAGAGGAAGCCCGGAAGATCCATTTGATGCAGATATTGCTTTAAGCATAAATGTTTTAGATGAAGATGATGTCTTTGCAGGAAATGCGGATGGTACAACAGCTAACCCACTAAGTTTTGGTACGGCAACTACAGGAATAAGTTTTGGTGGGAATAAAGAACAACGATGGGGAAGGTTGTTACTAGAAAATGCATTTGGTTCTGAATTGCTACCACTCGAAATTCCAATCAGAGCAGAATATCAAAGTAGTGGAGATTTTATAGCAAACTCGGATGATAACTGTACAAGCTATGATGGATCTAATATCACTTTTAGCAATGCTAATGGAGTGACGATAGGAGTAAATCTGACAGCAAGTGGTAATGGTACATTAATTAACGGTGTTGACGACGATGCTAATTCCTTAATTATTACGAATACATTGAATGAAATTGGAAATGTAAAGGTGACTCATTCAACGAATTTTTGGTTGAAATATGATGTTAACGGTGTCGATGATGATGTTCCTCCAGATGGTGACTTATATGATGATAACCCTGAAGCAACTGCAACATGGGGCATTTTCAAAGGACCTAATGAGTTTATTTATATTCGCGAACCCTGGTAAAGTAAGTACTAACTATTATTAAAAGTATTTAATTCAAAGGCGCTCAATTAAGATATCAGTAGTTATACGAACAAATAAATATCTTTTTCCAACAAATACAACAATTCCTTCCTAAAATTTAACTCTACTATCCAAAATTATTAACTTTATTTGGTAGTTAAAAATCAATAAAACTATTTGACATTAAAGACTTAGGGTAACAAACTTAAGTATGTTGTTAGAATATAGTCGTAATATCGTCTCCAAATTGAGACATAAATAGTAAGAGTAGTTATTTATTAAAACTTCAATAAGGGTAACAAGTTGCTGAACTTTTTTAAAAAGAAACTTAAAAAAGATGCCAAAGTTGCTGTGTGTATCGATGAAAACACGATAGCGATAGCCCGTATTCGCCGTGAAAAAGATTTGCCACCCAGCCTTGATGTGTGTGAAGTACAGGAAATTGAAAATATTTCGATTCGTGATTCTGAAATTGCTAGGCTGACGAAAGTGTATGATCTGGACCAATATACATGTTTGAGCTCATTGGATATTGGTGATTACAACCTGCTTCTGGTTGAAGCACCGGATGTTCAGCCTGAAGAAGTTCGAGCAGCGATTCGCTGGAAAGTAAAAGAATTAATCGATTTTAATATCGAAGAAGCGGTTGTTGATGTTTTTGAAGCGCCATCTTCAAAAGCGGCGAGTAATAATAAAATGATGTATGCCGTTGTTGCTCGGTCAAACCGTGTCAAACAGGTTATCGATCAACTTAATGGCGCAGGTCTTAATCTCGATATCATTGATATCCCTGAATTGGCATTACGTAATGTTGCCGCGATGCTGCCTGAAGATGTAGGTGGTGTTGCGCTTGTCTACGTCGGACAAAATCAGGGCTTAATTACCATCACCAAACAATCTCAATTGTTCCTTTCAAGAACAATCAATGCAGGAACAGCATCATTAACTGAGTCAGTTTTAAGTGTGATGGATGACGATTCATGTCAACGTTGGTTGGATAATATTGTTATTGAAGTTCAACGTTCAATGGATTTCTACGAAAGTCATTTTTCTCAACCACAAGTTTCTTCGTTAGTGATGACACCGATTGGTAAAGAAATACCCGGAGTCACAGAGTATATATCTGAACAATTACAAATACCTGCAAGAATGCTTGATGTGAATGAATTGATTGATACGAAAGAGCCTGTTTCATCGCTTGAACAATCACGTTGTTTATTAGCGATAGGTGCTGCTTTACGAACTGAGGTGGCGGCATAATGAATCAGCAGATCAATTTATATCAACCCATGTTTCGAAAGCAGAAAGTTGTTTTTTCTGCCATGACGATGCTGCAGGTTGGTGTGTTCTTCTTATTTGTTTTTGCTGCTTTATATGCGTATCAGGTTAATCAGATTAAGCCTTATAAAAAAAAGCTCGCGTCTATGGATGCTGAGCTTATTCAATTAAACGCACAGGTAGCGGCTCTTTCTGGTTCTAAAAAACAAAACAAAAGTAAATTATTGGAAAGAGAAATTACAAAATTATCTAAAGAACTGAAGCAGCGAGAAAATATATTAAAAATACTTTCAAGCCGTTCATTTGGCAACTCGGATGGTTTTTCATCTTATCTTGAAGCTTTTGCTCGAGGACATGTTCAAGGTACATGGTTAACTGGCGTGAATATCAAACAAGGCGGTGCTGCCTTAGGTTTAAAGGGTAAGACCTTATCTTCTGAACTCGTGCCCGTTTACATTCAAAGGTTAGCAGACGAAAAAAGTCTGGATGGTTCTTCATTTAATGTGATGGAACTGGCAAGAGTCGAAACTGAAGATGGTAATTCCGAATTAAATTTTTCTATAAGTACTAATTAAAGATATGCAACAGTTAAAAAACATTGCTGAAAAAATAGATAAATTGAGCTTACGTGAAAGAGCAATGGTGTTTCTCG
>JBELBG010000049.1:0-7972 GCA_042095435.1 Thiotrichaceae bacterium
TGTGGGCAAGACCGTTAACATGATGGAATTGATTAACAATATTGCGACGAAACACTCCGGTCTTTCAGTATTTGCCGGTGTTGGTGAACGTACTCGTGAAGGTAATGATTTCTACTATGAAATGCAGGAATCAGGCGTTGTCGATGTTGATAATTTCGAAAACTCAAAAGTATCGATGGTTTACGGTCAAATGAATGAGCCACCTGGTAACAGACTACGTGTTGCGTTAACAGGTTTAACGCTGGCTGAAAAATTCCGTGAAGAAGGCCGTGATGTATTATTGTTCGTTGATAACATTTATCGTTTCACGCTGGCGGGTGTGGAATGTTCTGCACTACTAGGTCGTATGCCTTCTGCAGTGGGTTATCAGCCTACACTTGCTGAAGAAATGGGTAAGCTACAAGAGCGTATTACCTCAACCAAGACCGGTTCGATTACATCGATTCAAGCAGTATACGTACCTGCGGATGATTTAACTGACCCATCTCCTGCAACAACATTCGCGCATTTGGATTCTACCGTTGTATTGTCAAGACAGATTGCTGAGCTTGGTTTATACCCTGCAATTGATCCGCTAGATTCAACCAGTCGTCAGCTTGATCCATTGGTTGTTGGTCAAGAACATTATGATGTTGCTCGTGGTGTTCAAAACACATTACAGCGTTATAAAGAATTACGTGACATTATTGCGATTCTGGGTATGGATGAATTGTCTGAAGAAGATAAGTTAGCTGTTGCCCGTGCTCGTAAGATTCAACGTTTCTTAACTCAACCTTACTTTGTTGCGAAAGTATTTACTGGTCAAGATGGTGAATATGTTTCATTGAAAGATACCTTACGTGGTTTCAGAGGGATTATTGATGGTGAGTATGATGATCTTCCTGAACAGGCTTTCTACAATGTAGGTACCATTGAACAAGCGATTGAAAAAGCGAAATCTCTATAAAGGTATCAAATAATGACAGATACAATTCATGTCGATATCGTAAGTGCTGAGCACGAAGTCTTTTCTGGTAACGCAGAGATGGTCTATGCGCCTGCAGAAATGGGCGAAGTTGGTATTGCTCCTGGACACGCACCTCTGGTTACAAAGTTGGGACCGGGCGAAGTTCGTGTAAAAGATACTGAAGGCAATGAATCTGCATTCTATGTTTCTGGTGGGATGTTGGAAGTACAACCAAAAGTAGTCACCGTTCTTTCTGACACTGCTCAGCGAGCCGAAGATTTGGACGAAGCTGCGATTCTGAAAGCGAAAGAAGAAGCAGAAAATGCCTTCCACGATAAGTCAGATACTATCGACTACGCTAAAGCGAGAACGGCATTAGCAGAAACAGCCGCTCAGCTACAGACACTGCAACGCTTGAGAAAACGCGCCGGTCGCTAATCCTCTTTATAATTGCATCCCGAAATATCCCGGGATGCGATTTTCTTAAAACCTATTCTTTCTTTTTAAACTGTTAAACCAAGCTTATGTTGCTTCGTTTAATCGTTTAAACTATTACCATGAGTCTTAGTATTATTATTCTCGCTGCTGGACAGGGCACGCGAATGCATTCTGATAAACCGAAAGTGTTACACACTTTGGCGGGTAGGCCATTATTAACCCACGTCTACAATATGGCAGTTAGCCTCGATTCTTCAAAAATCAATATTGTTTATGGCCATGGTGGTGAGCAGGTTATAGAAACATGTCATGAATTCAACGCATCATGGGTTAAACAAGAAAAACAACTGGGCACGGGGCACGCGGTACAGCAGGCTTTACCTAATATAGCCGACGAGGATGACATATTAATTCTTTATGGTGATGTGCCTTTAATCAGTAAAGCAACTTTAAATAATTTAATTGAAGCTGCCAATGATACGGGTTTCTCTTTATTAACTGCTCAATTTGATAACCCTGTTGGATACGGAAGAATTATTCGCGATGATGATGATGATGTCATTGCCATTGTTGAAGAAAAAGATGCAAGTGCTAAACAAAAGCAAGTTAATGAAATAAATACCGGTTTTATGGTTGTAAAAGCTGAGTTACTTAAGAAATGGGTTAATTCATTAAAAAACGAAAACGCACAACAGGAATATTACCTTACTGATATTGTAGAGCTTGCTGTAAACGATAGTATTAAAGTTGTTCCTGTTTCCATTGGCTCTGTTGTAGAGGTTCAAGGTATCAATACACGTGCGCAGCTTGCTAAAGTAGAACGCCATTACCAATTAAAACAAGCAGAGTACTTCATGGATAAAGGTGTCGGTCTTATTGATCCTGCTAGATTTGATTTACGAGGTGATCTAGAAGTAGGACGCGATAATGAAATTGATATTAATGTCATCATTGAAGGTAATGTAAAACTTGGTAATAATGTAATAATAGGTGCCAACTGTTATTTAAAAGATACTGTTATTGCTGACAACGTTCATATATTGCCCAATACAATGATAGATAACGCAAGCATAGGTAATAGTTGTCGTATTGGTCCATTTGCACGAATTCGTCCCGATACAACGCTGGCTGATGATGTCCATATTGGTAATTTTGTTGAATTGAAAAAAACGGAAGTAGGCAAAGGCAGTAAAGCTAATCACTTAACCTATCTCGGTGACACAGTTATTGGCACTGAAACAAATATTGGTGCTGGAGTTATTACTTGTAATTATGATGGTGCTAATAAATTTAAAACTATTATTGGTGATGATGTTTTTGTTGGTTCTGATGTGCAACTTATAGCGCCCGTTAAAGTTGATAATGGTGCGACTATTGCTGCTGGTACAACAATTAGTAAAGATGTTGCTGAAGATGAATTAGCTATTACTCGTACAGTACAAAAGTCGATTCCAAAATGGAAAAGGCCGCAAAAGAAATAATCAAGATAAAAGGCTGGTTATGAAAGTAGGTTTTTATCAGTTCCGTCCTCTATTCGGTAAAGCAGAACAGAATTGTCAAAAGATAATAAATGCACTGGATAATGTTAATGCTGATTTAATTGTATTACCTGAATTGGCATTATCCGGTTATTACTTTAAGGATAAAGATGAAAGCTTAAAGTATGCTGAAGATCCCGCGCACAGTACAAAGCTTGATTCCTTAATTAAGCTAGCTAAAAAAAATAATTATCATCTTGTTGTTGGTTTTGCTGAAAAAAACAATGAAAAATGTTTTAACAGTGCTGCATTAATCGGCCCTGATGGTATTGAGCATATATACCGTAAAGTTCATTTATTTAATGAAGAAAAGTTTTTCTTTGATGCCGGTGATACACCATTTATTGTTAATAATGTAAACGGTGTGAAGATAGGCATCATGATTTGTTTTGACTGGGCATTTCCTGAAGTGATGCGTACGCTGGCTATACAAGGTGCACAGCTTATATGTCAGCCTTCGAATCTTGTTTTAACTTATTGTCAGCAAACTATGTTAGCAAGGTGTATTGAAAATAAGGTCTTTGCCATAACAGCAAACCGATATGGGAAAGACAAGCGACCGCAGGGTAGTTTGAAGTTTACCGGTAAAAGTCAGATTGTTGCTCCGGGAGGCGTGTTGTTACATCGAGCCGCATCACAACGTGATGCTCTATTTATCACTGATATCAATCCAGAGGATGCCGATAATAAAATGATTACCGAACATAACCATTTGTTTGAAGATCGTCGCCCTGAGTTTTATTCATAATTTTAAAAAGTAAAAGGTGCCTTATGAGTTTTGCTACTGCAGATTTATATGATGAACATGAAGAAAACTTGCAAATTGCAACACCGATGTTCAATGATTATGGTGGCAAAAAAAAATTTTCTGGTCCTGCATCAACAGTAAAAGTTTTTGAAGATAACTCTTTGGTTAGAGCAGCATTGGAAGAGCCAGGAGAAGGTCGTGTCCTTGTTGTCGATGGGGAAGGTTCGCTTCGTTGCGCTCTAGTTGGTGATATGTTGGCGATTCTTGCAAAAGATAATGGTTGGCAAGGTGTTGTTGTATATGGCTGTATCCGTGATTCATCTGTAATTGCTGATATAGATATTGGTGTAAAAGCATTAAATACTAATCCGCGCAAGAGCGTAAAAAAGGGCGTGGGTGAACGAGATACCAGGCTTGTTTTCGCTGACGTAACAATTAATCCGGGTGATTATATTTATGCTGATGAAGACGGTGTGGTTATTAGTAACAGTAAATTGGATTAATAATTAATGATTTAATACTGATTAATGTTTAACTCGCTTAGGCGGGTTTTTCTTTATAGAGATAAAAATTGTGAAAATTAAAAAAGCCTTTTTTCTATTTACCTGTTTTTTTTGTATTTAACTCCACAACAAAAGCTAATGAAAGTAAATGGTCAGAACTTATTCCTATAATTGAAGTAGAACAAAATACTGTATCTGGGGTATGGACTAAAGAGGGTTCGAATTTAGAAGTAGCAGCATCTGAAAACGCACGGTTAGCTTTGCTTGCAAATAAAAGTACGAATTATGACTTAAGAATTAGCTTTACTCGAAAATCTGGTCAGCATTCAATAGCGTTACTTTTTAATAGTCTTTCGGGACAGGCAAGTTTTGAAGTTGATGCATGGGGTCAGCATCTTGCCGGATTACAAATGGTAAATGGCCAAACCATTAAAGATAACGAAACACGTGTTAATAATATAAGACTTGAGAATGGTAAGCAAAATACACTTGAACTTAAGGTTAGAGATAAACACATTACGGGTATCTTCAATGGAGAAATAATAGTTATACAAGATATTCAGAATAATAAACTCTCTATGTTAGATCTATGGAGCTTACCTGAAAATAATATGATAGGTATTGGTTCTTATCAAAGTAATACTGTTTTCCATTCGATACAGATTAGGGACAATAATGACTCTCAAGATTTAGAGAAAAAAATACGACCTAAGGCTAAAGAAAAAACTGAGAGGGTTGAGCTACCTTCTATTGACCATCTTTCGGATGAGTTTGATAAAACTGAAAGTTTAAAAGACTGGCGGCGTGTTTATCAGACAGAGGGCAGTAATGCTGATCAATTACAGACGATTAAGATTGATAACGGCGTGCTAAATTTAGTTCCTCATGCAAGTAGTTGGTATAACGATTACCGAGGTGTACTTGTTTATAAACCAATCAAAGGTGACTTTATTGTTTCGGCCAAAGTAAAAGCGACATCATTAAAAGGTAGTTCAGCGCCAAATAAACTTTATTCACTAGCAGGAATTATGGTTAGAACGCCAAAGGATATAGCACCAAAAACATGGCGACCAAGACAAGAGAATTATATCTTCCTTTCAATTGGGACAGCTAATAAACCTGGAGAGAAGCAATTTGAAGTTAAAACAACAATTAATAGTAATTCTAATTTAGAAATTAGTTCTGCGAATTCAAGTGAAGCTGAAATTAAGATCCTTAGGATAGGTGCGAGCTTTATTTTATTAAAGAGAGAAGCTGGTGGTAGCTGGAATGTACATAAACGTTACTATCGACCAGATATGCCCAAAACGTTACAGGTTGGTATGACGGTTTATACAGATTGGTCAAATGTCGAAAAAATGAACCCTAAAAAACATAACCAAGTTGTGATTCGTGATGGCGCACCAGATCTTAATGCTGAGTTCGATTATTTTAGGTTTAAAAGACCTGATATATCTAAAAAATTTCAGAATGCTAATTTTATGAGTTCAGCTGAAATTACAGATAGGGTGATTTTGGATTTAGCCAAATAACAGTACCTTAAAAGATACAATGTTTTGTAAAGTCGGCTGCTTCATTGACTGTCCAGTCACCTTTAGGCTTTTCCTTCATTTGCGCACACCATTTTTCACTACCGACTTCAGCGGCGCAAGCTGATATAACGCTTAAAGATAGTGTAAACAGTAAGATCTGAATAGGTTTATACATGTCAGTCTCCTATAGCTTGGCAAATACTTTTTCTGCTGCGTTTATTGTTGTTTCTATATCTTGTTCAGTATGTGCGCTTGAAACAAAACCTGCTTCAAATGATGATGGAGCCAAATAAATACCTTCAGCAAGCATGTCGTGAAAAAACGCATTGAATTGCTCCTGCTTACACTTCATTACTTTATCGAAAGAGTCTATGTTTTCGTCTTCGGAAAAGAAAAGTCCGAACATGCCGCCAATTTGATTCGTAGTAAAAGCAACACCTGCCTGTTTCGCTTTTTCAGTTAATCCATTAACCAGTAATTCTGTTTTATTACCCAGTGCATTAAAATAGTTTTCTGTAGATATTAATTCGAGCGTTTTTAAGCCGGCCGCCATAGCAACAGGGTTGCCGGAAAGTGTGCCTGCCTGATAGACCGGGCCGTCAGGTGAAATGTGATCCATGATTTCTTTTTTCCCGCCAAAAGCACCGACAGGCATGCCGCCACCGATGACTTTACCCAGTATCGTCAAATCAGGAACGATATTATACAGTGATTGCGCACCGCCTAAGGCGACACGAAAACCGGTCATCACTTCATCGAAGATAAGAACAGATTCATGTTGCGTACATACTTCACGTAAACAATTAAGAAATTCATCTGTAGCCGGTACGCAATTCATATTGCCGGCTATGGGTTCGACTATAATCGCGGCTATCTCATCTCCCATATCCGCGAAGATATTTTTAACTTGTCCAATATCGTTATAACTCAAGGTTATTGTATGCTGAGCAAGATCAGCTGGAACACCGGGAGAAGTCGGAACGCCAAGTGTTAAAGCGCCGGAACCTGCTTTGACTAATAGTGAATCTGCATGACCGTGATAGCATCCTTCAAATTTAATAATCTTGTCTCGATTGGTATAGCCTCGCGCCAATCTTATTGCACTCATGCCTGCTTCTGTGCCGGAGCTGACCATGCGTACCTTTTCTATTGAAGGTAATATCTGACAAATTTTATTTGCCATTACTGTTTCTATTTCAGTAGGCGCACCAAAACTTAAACCATTATCAGCGGTATCTTTTACTACTTGTATAACATCAGGATGGGCATGACCCAAAATCATTGGACCCCATGAACCAACATAATCAATATATTGATTGTCATCACTGTCATAGAGATAAGCACCGCTAGCGCGTTTAATGAACAGAGGAGTACCACTTACAGATTTAAAAGCACGGACAGGTGAGTTTACACCGCCAGGTATATGTAGCTTAGCCGCATTAAATAATGTGTCGCTCATAATGTTTATTTAAATAAATCGTTATAGTTTTGGGTTGCCATAATTGTATCAGATGCTGAATAAAGTCCGCTTATGACTGCCAGGTAATCTATATTTGCATCAATTAATGGCTTAGCATTTTCCGGTGTTATACCGCCAATGGCAACTATTGGAATGGAAAGCTGTAACTTTGCTTGTACAACAAGATCTATCTCTGCTTTTTTCGCATCAGGTTTAGTAATAGAAGGGAAGAAAGCACCAAAGGCAATATAGTCTGCGCCCGATTTTGCTGCTTCTGTTGCACGATCGATATCGCTATAACAGGAAACACCAATGATTTTAGCTCCCAGCGTTTTCCTGGCGAGATGAATATCTCCATCATCTTTACCTAGATGTACGCCGTCTGCTGAAATATCTTTAGCTAATGCAACATCATCATTAACAATAAAAGGAACGTTATGTTGAAGGCAAAGTGATTGTAATTCTTGTGAAAGTCTTTTCTTTTTTTGTTGATCAGACTCTTTGTTTCTATATTGAAATAAAGAAATGCCTGTTTTCAAAATTTTTTCAGACTTTTCTAATAACTCGCGTTCAGTATTATTAGCGCAGTCAGTGATAGCATAAATTCCTCTATTAGATAACATAATTTTTATTAAAAAAAACGATTTGGTTGTGCTTGCCCTTGCCCAAGTTTTAAACCATGTTCAAGTGTACTCCAGGTATAAGCCTGTGCTTCTTCAATTGAAGTTTTCAGGTTTTCACCGAGAGCTAATAATGCTGCGACTCTAGAAGACAAGGTGCAACCTGAACCATGGTATGTGCCGTCTAG
>JBELBG010000050.1:0-7889 GCA_042095435.1 Thiotrichaceae bacterium
AAAATAACTGGGTTACCTTCTTTGCTTAGACAATATGGCACAACAGAACCGAAAGGATAGCCTTCTACATCAACGGAAATTGTACTCAATATACCTTGATATTCTGACAGTAATAACTTTCTAGCCAACTTTGCTTTTGATGTTTTATTCATTAAATTTTCACAATTTCTATTAACTTATTATTTTTATCAAAACGTATTTCAAATAAACCATGAATTCCGTCATGCGTTAAAAATTGACGTGCCGCACTGGCAGGAAAGCGAATACGTTTATTATCCAATGACCACACCTGTATACTGCTCGCATGCCCTTTATAATACTTGAGATATTTTTCTGACAACAATGACAGTTGGAAACGCAGTGCATGAGCAATTGTTTTATTACTTACCATTAAGACATCGCCCACTCACGCCAGCCTTTTAACAAGGGAAAATACAAACCTAGCTTAATGTTTTTTTCTCCAAGCTGCTTCATTAAGTAAGCGTACTTCTCCAACTGTTCTTGATAACGTTCCTGTTCCTGATCTAGAAAAGCATCAATATCTCTGCCTTCATGTCGACTGGTTTTATAATCAATAATCCAACGCACGCCTTCTTTATCAACAAAGGTTCTATCAAGAACAGCATTAGTCAATTTATTATCAAACAAACCTGTTATCGCATATTCATTTTTTTGTTTATCGTGTTCCTTCGAAAGTATCCATTTTCCCCGTTCATCATTAACGATACTTTCCAATGCCTGTATCACTCTACGTACAGCGCTCTCTCGTTCATTATCCGGCACACCTAATTGCTTCAAGGCTATATCAAAAACATACTTTTCAGCTTGTATAACATCACTCGTCCATTTTTCTATTCCCTGCTCGGCAATACATTGAATAGCACCATGCACAACAGAACCGACATGCTTCGCCGTTTCCCCTGCCCATTCAAATTCAATCAATGTTTGTTCCTGCTCTGATTCATCATCTTGCGGTTTTTGCCAGCTAACTTCGGCAGACACATCTGGTAGTTGCCATTGCTCCATTAATCGTTTTGTTTCCTGATTAATGATGACAACAGATTCTTCTACATTTTTATCTGTTTCTGTTGGCATATGCTGTTCATAGACGCTCTTTACTGTTGGCCATAAATGTCCAAGCAATGAACGACTTTGCGGCACACAGGAAACGTCTTCTTTCTTCTCTTTAATACTGGCATGACCAAACAAATGTAACGTCTTTCTTGTGCGCGTTGTTGCAACATAAAGTAAGCGTGCATCTTCATAACTTTGCTTGGCTTTATCTGTATCATTAATGAAGTCGTATATGGGTGCTTGCAAATGACCGGCTTCTCGAATCGGTGCTAAAACCAAGTCTTCCTGCTGTTCTTCTCGTTGCCTTAATAACCAGACGAGTAAATCATTTTGGCTCGCACGAGATGCACGGCCAAGCCCGGGTAAAATAACATGATCAAATTCCAGTCCTTTGGCTTTATGTATGGTCATTACTTGTAACTGACTATCGGCATTCAAATCAGGCGCTGCAAATAATTGTGCAACATTATCAAGTAACTCTTTTAAATCTTCTATGCCACCACCCTGCTCCATGCTTTCCAGTAAGGAAAAATAAGTTTCACAGTTTTCCAGTTCAGTAATATTAGACAGTGTTGCCGGTCCGCCTAATTGAATCCAGAATGATTCAATCGCTTCTCTAAGTGATAAACGCTGCTTTTGATTCAAAAGAGAAGCATAAACCGCTTTAAATTTATTTAACCTTGCCTGTTCTTCCTTAACTAATTTATAAACAATGTTCTTATCAGACAAACATTCCCATATCGTTTTATCTTTATGCTTATCAGTAAGCAACAAGAATGATTCAAGACTTAATCCACACCAGGGTGCACGTAAGCATGCTAACCAGGCTACTCTATCTGCGGGATAGAGATAACAACGTGTTAATGCTAACAAATCCTGAATCGCCGTTTGTGTTCCCATGCTTTCAATATCAAGCGCCTGAAACGACAACGCTTCTTTTCTTAAAGCAGGAATAATTTCAACTAAATGAGAGCGACTGCGAACCAGTATCGCCATATTATCATCTGGGTATTGCTGTTTAATTTCCTTAAGCAATGTCACTACTTTTTCCGATTCAGTTTTACTGGAACGGTTGTATTGCGGATAAATCTTTACATTGTTATCCGTTGTTGTTGTATCAAAAGCCACCGCTTCACTATAAGCAACGGCACTGGTAATTAAATCATCCTGATTCGGGAATATTATTTTAAAGCTGTTATTGACCCATTCAACCAGGTTGTTTTGCGATCTGAAGTTAACACTGAGCTTCAATGCTTCAAGTGGAATATTGCCAAGCGACCGTTCATGAAAAGTTTTTATAAAAAGTGCGACTTCGGCCTGACGAAAACGATATATCGATTGCATCGGGTCACCAACAAGAAACAAGCTACGGCCATCATCCATAGACCACTCACCAGTTAAACGTTTTAACAAGCGGTACTGACTAACGGATATATCCTGAAACTCATCAACCAGACAATGCTTGATATGATAATCAAGATGTAAAGCCAATTCTGTTGGCTGCTGCTCTGTTCCCAATGCTTCAACCGCTGATGTGGCGACACCAATAAAATCCATTTGATTACGTTCAGCAAAAATTAATCGTAATTGCGCCGTCGCAATCATTAGTAATTCACACAAGGCATTCACAATCAACCATTCATTATCGGTGTATTTCGCAGGCGGTAAGCTACTGACTTTTGCCAAACTGGCTTGTAAACCTTCAATTTCCTGTAGTTCGGTGATTAATGCCTTTGCCTGCTCTTTCTTATTACTGCGCAGCTCAGCTTCCAATTTATTGTCGCTTGCAGGAGGAAAACCGTTTTTTACCGTAAGTTGTTTACGCCAGCTTCCTGTTTTTGTTAATAACAATTCATTAATACCACACCAATATTTTAATGATTCAGCTTTACTATCAGGTAAGGAGGACAAATCCAAACAGGCAGTAACAGGACTATCCACATCTGTTTGCTGCAAGTTTTTTGCAGAAAATTGCAGAACATCTATCAATTCTTTTTCAAATTCTTGAGGAAATTTACTGGCGACATGTTTTAATTGATCTTCTATTAAATGAACTAATACCTGTTCCATCTGATCGCGTTCGTGTTCAATAACAACATGCTGTAACCATTGATCACGTTTTTTCAACATATCAACGATCATGTTTTTTATTCTAGGCAGGTCGTTATCCAGATGAAAAACAAGATTGGCAATCACATCGGACCAACCTTCTCCACTTTCTAACTCAGCTAACGTATTAATGGCAGCTTGTTGGTATAACGGCTCGGCATCTTCTAGCGTTTCCGGTTGTGCGCCTAGCTTTGACAATACTGGCATTTGTCTTGTTAACGACGCACAAAGTGAATCAATAGTCTGCAAACGTAAACGTCCGGGATTGTTTATTATCTGCCAACCTTTTTCTTGATCCCGTTTTAATGCGACATTGGCTAATCCAAATGTCACTTTTTCATGATCAGATTTCGGTTCTTTTTTATTTGATGCATTGGTTAATGCATCTAATATGCGACTTTGCATTTCTGCTGCCGCTTTGCGGGTAAAGGTTATTGCAATGACTTCTTCCGGTGCATCGACCAAAGACAATAGTCTTAAATAACGTTGGATTAATAAACCGGTTTTACCTGAACCTGCTGGAGCCTGAATAATAAAAGACGTATCCGGCGCTAGCGCTTTTGTTCTGACATCACTATCGACCACCGGCTTAGACATTAGCTAATCCCTCTTCGATAGATTCGTTAATACTTTCAATGCGTTCATGAATCCTGCATAGCGAATGTAACTCACAATAACGACAAGCTGTTGCTGTCGGTTCGACTGTCGCTATACCATTACGAAAGTCATTCGCTAACTTTATTAATACCTCTCGCCAGTACTCCAGTTTCTCCTGCCATTGCAGTTCCGTATCCTGTTTTACTGCGGGTAATATTTCTTCAGACTCTGCCTGACCAACAAAACCTAACTTGCCTCGTTTTAAACTGGCAAAGGCAATGGCTGCAACTTGCTGTTCATTAGTTACGGCATATAAAGGTAATTGTAGATCATTCGGGTTTTCTGTTTCCCAATCATTCTTACTAACGGAACCGGTTTTATAATCAATGATGACACAACGATCATCAGCTAATTCATCAACGCGATCAACACGAAGATGGAGTTCAATATCTTCAAATAGTATCGTCTTCCATTCTTCCGTTTCAGTCACTTTAAACTCACTGCGATCTTTCTCAATTACCAACCATTGCTTTAATAGTTGTTCCAGTCGTTTTTGTTCTAGCTCTGTAAATCTATCGGCAAAGGTTTCTGGTTGTTGCGACACCTGTAGTTTAATCGCTTCCGAAACAACAGAATGAATCAACGTTTCCAGTTCTTTTTCTGTTTTATAATTTAAATTATCTAACGACTTTAAACGCTGCCATAAATACTGCATAGCACGATGAACTAGATTACCTCGCTCCGCTGCACTCAGTCCGATATCGGCTTGCTGTAATGTTTCGGCGTGTAAACGATGTCGGGCAAAAGCTTTAAATGGGCAGGCAGACTGATCTTTAAATAAGGAACTACCGCCATTTGCTGTTTGTCCTGCCGGAATTACTGGCGCAGTCATATCAATAAAGCTTTCAATTTGTGAAGATTCAAAAACTCGTTTTTTATAATCTTCAAATTGTTCATCAGCCTGATATTCATCGTTTATATCTTGAATTAAAGAGCTGGGGCGACACAAGCGATCACCTTCCTGATTGGCATAACTAAACACCACTTCTTTCGCAGAATTAATTAATTTATCAGTAATACTTTTTGCCAGCTCAAGTTGTAACCCTGCACTTGATGTCGGAATATTAAAATCGCGCTGCAAGTTAATCGGAATAAATGCATTAACAGGCATTGTTGCTGGCCACTGATCATCTTGCATCCCCATGACCCAGAGATAGTCAAACTGCATACCTGCCGCACCAGTAATACCGGATATTTGTATAGGCGTTTCCGGTGTTTCCGGTTGAAATCGCGTTTCCGTTAATATGCGTTTCAATTGAAACAATGCTGTACTGAAGTTTACCGGTTTACTGATACCATCAAGACTTGCTAATTGCGTTAATGCAGATTGCCATGCCGTCATTATCTGATGTTCATCGCTATTTAAACTTCGTTCACCCGGCCAACCAAAACCGCTTAACCATTCTGAAAATGTCGTTGTCCATTGTCGTAATGTTTGCGACTTGGAATGACTTAAGAATAATATTTCAAATGTTTTAACTAATTGAATGAATTGTTGTGGCTGCTCATAGTCTTTGCATTTGTTTTCCGAAATCCAGTACAAGGTTTTCAAACTTAACTGCTGCTCACCTATGCGTCTTAATGCCGCATCAAACTTTGCACGCGTTGCTTCTTCTTCGTTTGCGCCTGCTATAAACGATGAATGTAATAATGCACTTAATGTATTAATCGAAACCTTACGTTTGCCTAATGACAGTAAATTTAGCGCCGCATGAATTAACGGATAGCTCGATAAGGGTTTGCCTAGTGAAATGGAACAAGGTGTTTTCTGTATTTCGGCTGATATATATTTCTGCGGTATTAAAACCGAGGCAAAACCGTGTTCGACCTTATCGCGAATTGCACTTAGGTTAGGTGCTATCACGCCTATCGTTGCATTTTGATTTTGTTCTAACTGTTTTTTTGCCCAACTTGCTGCGGCAATGATCTCCGCCTGACTATTTTTTTGCGAACTGACACTGACGGATTCATTTTGATTGATTGCATTAATTTCTTCGACTTCAACACCTGCTGTTATTAATGCTTGTTTCAGGTTTATTTGTTGCGTTGTTAGTTGGTCAAAATCATAAAAAACGACTTTTTTTAATATCGGTTTTAAATCAACACTATTTTCGCTGATGTATTCCGGTAAATCTGCATCATCCAGCCAGTTATTTTGTGTTTTCTGTTTCTCGTATTTCTCTACCCATGTTTTAAACGCGTAAGCATCTTCAGATATATACACATCTTTAGGGAATATCGGAACAGACCATTCTTTTGCTAATTGATAGGCTTGCGCAGCTTGTTTCGCTGTCGCGGTGATTTGCAATAACTGATCTTTATATTTTGATTGTCGGATAATATCCTGCCACAACCATTGCTGCTGAAGATTATTGAGTAAAATTGCACTATGTTTTGTTCGAAATGAGAGTGACTCAAAATTGCTTTTACACCAAGCTGTCCAGGGCAAGCAATCCGGTGTTTGCCAGACCTGTTTTCCCTGTGCAATCTGGTCTGTCGCAAACTGGTAACGGATATGGCGGCTTAAACGCTGTGTTGGCGTGATTATTACCGCGCCTTCGCTGATTAACTGACTAAGATTGCTATCCATTACGATTTATAGTGATTATTTTCCTGAAAAAATTATTGTCAGACTTACATTTATCAGACAAGCCATATTGGCATTATAAACTGACAATGTTAGCCTTGTAGCTGAAATATATAATAATAATTCCAAGCAGAGAATCTTATGCAGAACGCCGAATCGATAATGGATTTCGAGGGGATAAGCTGTATCCCTGTTATGCCAACGCGCCTTATACCAAACATGGTCGATGATGTGCGCGAATCCTTATTAAATAGTCCTCGTAGCCTTTCACCGAAATACTTTTACGACGAACGTGGCTCGGCATTATTCGACCAAATCTGCTCTACGCCAGAATACTATCCGACACGCACAGAAAATAGGCTTTTATTGAAAACCGCTGGCGATATTATTCAAAAAACACAACCAGAGCAGATTCTTGAACTAGGCAGCGGCTATTCCGTAAAAACCCGTCGTTTATTTGATGCATGTCAGGACATATCCCATAACTGCACTTATGCCCCGTTTGATGTATGCGAAGAAGCGTTGATTGAATCAGCACAAAAACTGGCAAAAGAATACCAGTGGCTCAATTTGAAACCCCTACTTGGTGACTATAGCGCCGGACTCGGAAACTTACCTTCGGCGACAGGTTCACATTTATATGTGTTCCTTGGCAGTACGATTGGTAATTTTGAACAGCATGAAGCGCTGAAATTTATTAACGAACTTTATGAGGTTATGAAAGACGGGGATTTTCTGTTACTCGGAGTCGACCGCGTTAAAAACAACAATGTGCTAAATGCAGCGTACAACGATGTACAAGGTATTACCGCTGAATTCAATCTTAATGTGCTGAACGTATTAAACCGTGAATTAGGCGCCAATTTTGATACAGATGCTTTCACGCATTCTGCTTATTTTGATGAACAGAAAGAACGCATTGAAATGCACTTAACATCAAAAACAACACAGCAAGTTAAAATTAAAGAACTAGATAAGACAATTCAGTTTGATAAAGACGAAAGTATCCTGACGGAAATCAGTCAAAAATATACTTATACAGGCATTGAAGAAATGCTGACTTGTGCAAATTTTACAATTACTGATCACTACGAAGATGAGGATGCGTATTTTTCTTTAGTACTCGCCAAAAAATAATACAGTAATAACAATATCATTAACCGACCTGTAACTGCATATTAACATTATAGATTTTCTTGAAAGAAGCATCTTGTCTGCCCATTAGAAGGTATGTTTATTTTTTAAAATATCCTCTTTTGTGAGGATATGAAAATACTTTGAATTTGGTTATAAATATAAATGTACATGGTTGTACGCTTACAGGGTCGTACACCTACAAGGATGTACACCCCTTTGTACATTCCCTCCTCTCTTGTTTAAAATTCCAACTATCGTAACTGCAGTAATCGACCCAAAACCGACATTCAGGCAATATTTAAAAGCAGTATATTTTAGCTGGTTC
>JBELBG010000051.1:0-7810 GCA_042095435.1 Thiotrichaceae bacterium
ATGTTGATGTCATTATTGAAACAATGCAGAACTATGATCTGGAAATCATTATGGAACCGGGTAGAAGTATTGTTGGTAATGCCGGTGTATTAGTTACCGAAGTGCAATACCTGAATGAAACGCCATCTCATAACTTTGCTATTGTTGATGCAGCAATGAATGATCTAATTCGTCCAGCATTATATAGCGGTTGGCATGATATCAAACGTGTTGAACAAGCATCGAACGCTGAAGAAGTAAATTACGATGTTGTCGGCCCTGTGTGTGAAACAGGCGATTTCCTTGGCAAAGATCGACTATTACGTTTAGAGCACGGCGATCTGTTAGCCGTTTGTTCCGCCGGCGCTTATGGTTTCACTATGGCGTCAAACTATAATTCTCGACCAAGAGTGGCAGAGCTTTTGATTGATGGTGAACAGGTTCATGAAATCAGAAAGAGGGAAAGTATTGAAGATTTGATGAATGGGGAGAGACTACTGCCCTGAGTAATAAATTGATCCATTAGCTTAAAGTTTTAATACATTTTAATAAGGAGATTATCATGGCTGACGCAAATTTAGTAAGCGAAGTTGAAATGAAAACGGTTCGTTTTTCAGAATGGCTAATATTAGCCTGGTCACTCGTATGGAGAAGTTTGATAGCTGCAATTGGATCAATGCTTACAGGTGGAATTATTGGTGGAATATTAGGATTTATACTAGGCTTTGTTGGGTCAATGTTAGGTTTAGATATTGAAACAATGAGACCGTTTATTACTCTAATAGGTGGCTTAATAGGTTTATTTGTTGGACTTTGTTTTACGGTATTGGTCTTAAAGTGGATTTTTAAGGCAAAGTTTAAAAGGTTTCGTTTGACTCTCGTTGAGATAAATTAAATAACACAATGGTTTCGATATGGCAAAAAGAAAATCCTTATCTGTAATAGTTTTAACAGTTTTTATTTCCTCATTAATCAGTTTTGCTTTTTTACAGAAAGCATCTGCCGAACCTGAAATGACCGTTTATAAATCTCCTACATGTGGTTGTTGTGGTAAGTGGATCACGCATATGGAAGAGAATGGTTTTAAAGTGAAAGCCGTCGATATGATCGAGATGAATATTGTTAAAGAAAAGTATGGTATCACTAGGAATTTAGCTAGTTGTCATACTGCCATCATTGATGGTTATTATATTGAAGGGCATGTTCCCGCTGCTGATGTAAAACGTTTATTAGCTGAAAAGACTGATTCAAAAGGCTTAACTGTACCCGGGATGCCGGTCGGTTCACCAGGTATGGAAATGGGCGACCGTGTTGATTCTTATCAGGTGTTGTCAGTTAAGAGCGATGGTAGCACTGAGGTTTTCAATCAATATTAATTATTGCTGTTGCCCATCAACGTCGAAAGCCGGGTTACTGGCTTAGTCGTATGAAATAGATATCTTAAATACTTTATATGCAACGCGTACCTGAACCTGAGTTAATGTCTGATGAAGATCAGGCGATGGCATATGCCAATGCTGATTTTGAAGAACCGCATAATCATTTTATTTCCTTATTAAAAGATTCCGTTGCTAATGTTCTTCCTGAATCAGGAATAGCTATGGATTTGGGTTGTGGCGCTGCGGATATCAGTATTCGTTTTGCCAAAGCATTTCAGAGTTATCAAGTAGATGGCTTAGACGGTTCTGCTGCAATGTTGGCCGAAGGTGAAAAGGCTATAAATGTTTCTGAATTGAACCATCGTATTAATCTGATTCAGGATTACCTGGAAGAAACATCATTAGTCAGTAAAGAATACAATCTCGTGTTTAGTAATAGTTTATTGCATCATTTACATGAGCCAATGTTGTTGTGGAATTGCATTAAAAATGCAAAAGGCAATCCGGCTGTTTTTATTATGGATTTAATGCGGCCTGATAATGATGATGAAGTTGCTAGAATGGTTGATGAATATGCCCATGGCGAACCGGAAGTTTTACAGCGAGATTTTTATAATTCTTTAAAAGCAGCTTTTACGGCGGATGAAGTGAAACAACAAATAGTTGATGCAGGAATAGAAGGATTTAAAGTTTCTATTGTTTCAAACAGACATTTAACAATTATTAGAAACTAGGTCGCTTCGGACTCATGTCCTCTCGCGACATACAGTTCGTCCTGAACATAAAAAGCCAGAGTTAGTTTCCTAACTCTGGCTCTGTTACTAACTACAACAAGTCTTTATTAAGCGAGTCCTTCGTTAGTTGTCTTAACGATTGCCGCTGCTACAGCATAAGGACATGCATTTGATGCTGGACGACGATCTTCAAGACGGCCTTTCCAACCATCTTCAACCGTACCAATCGGTATACGAATCGATGCACCACGATCAGAGACGCCATAGCTGAACTGATCAATAGATTGGGTTTCGTGTTTACCGGTTAAACGGTGGTGGTTGTCTGCACCATAAACGCTAATGTGACGTTCGATATTTTTCCCAAATTCTTCACAGATTTTGGTGAAAGTTGCTTCGTCACCAGAGTCACGCATAACGCCGTTTGAAAAGTTAGCGTGCATACCTGATCCGTTCCAGTCTGTGTCACCTAATGGTTTAGGATGATAGTCGATTGCTAAACCATATTTCTCAGCAGTTCTTTCAAGAAGGTAGCGTGCTAACCAGGTTTCATCACCAGCGTGTTTTGCGCTTTTAGAAAAAACCTGAAATTCCCATTGTCCCGCAGCTACCTCAGCATTAATACCTTCAACATTGAGACCCGCTTCCAGACAAATATCTAAATGCTCATCAATCAGATCACGGCAGTAGGCATTTTTGGCGCCCACTGAACAATAGTAGGGTCCCTGTGGAGGAGGATAACCGCCTGCAGGAAAGCCAGGAGGAAGGTTTGTTTCAGGATCCCATAGAAAGTATTCCTGTTCAAAGCCGAACCAGAAATCATCATCGTCTGACTCGATAGTTGCTCGGGCATTAGAAGGATGAGGTGTTCCGTCCGCATTAAGTACTTCTGTCATGACGAGGTAGGCATTCATGCGTGCAGGATCGGGAATAATCATTACGGGCTTGAGTAAACAATCTGAGTCATTACCTTCAGCTTGTTCGGTGGAACTACCGTCAAATGACCACATCGGGCAATCTTCCAGTTTCCCACTAAAATCTGACCTTACCATGGTCTTACTGCGTAAACTTTGAGTTGGCTTGTATCCATCAAGCCATATATATTCCAACTTACTTTTCATGATTTTTTTATCTCCACCATTTTTTGTAAATAATACATAAGCATTTTCAGCTTCGAGAAATTGCAATATGTGTTCCAATTTCGGGCAAGCATTGTAGCTATTTTTTCATTCTTATTTCAGGAAATATTTTTAACCGAAATATTCAATAAAATTAATGGGTTAAAATTACTCTACCTGAATAGTTATAATTTAACTAAGTGGTTAAATAACGTATATTAAACTTATTCGATATTTAAAACGCACAAAAATAGTGCAATAATGAAAAATTATATTAAAAACGCACAAAAATAGTGCAATTTAATATTGGCACTAATTCCAGTCTTCTTCCAGAAGACGAACCAGCTCAGAGCAGCTTTGAATCCTGTCATTCGGTTTTTTAGCGATACAACGCATCGCAACATCTTCAAGTAACTCAGGAATGCGTATTTTAGTCAGGCTAGAAGGTTTCGGCGGAGTGACATTTAAGGTTTCTTCAATCATCTTATCAATAGTCTCTTCTATTGATGGTGGCCTTCCAGACAGAATTTCAAACAGTACCGCTCCAAGGCTATAGATATCGGTCCTAAAGTCGATATCAGGATCTCTTTCGATTTGTTCGGGTGACATGTAAGAAATTGTCCCCTGAAGTTGTTCCAGATCTGTAAAGGACGTGACTTTTTTGCTTGAAAGCGTTCTTCTGGGTTTATTAATTACTTCTTCACTGCTTCCATCAGGGTTCCATACCTTTGCCAAACCCCAATCCATCAATAGCACTTCACCATAGGGGCCAACCAGAATATTTTCCGGTTTAATATCTCTATGAATAACACGATGGTTGTGTGCATATTCCAAAGCATGTCCGACCTGAACAATAACGTTTATCAACTGTGTTAAATCGTAACGCTCTCGATAATCCAGTACTTCACGAAGTGTGTAACCATGGACCAACTTCATGGTAAAGTAGTAATGTCCGTTTGAATCACGACCTATTTCATACATCGGTACGGTGTTAGGGTGTTGCAATAAGGCACTGACACGTGCTTCTCTTAAAAATCTTTTCTTTTCTATTGGATCGTCAGCAAAATCTTTTTTAAGTTTTTTATAACAAACAATACGTGATAAATATAAATCCTTGCATGATTGAATGACAGCTTTTCCGCCTTTCGCAATTGTTTTGAAATAGGCATAACGCATGTTTGGATTAAGTTTTTCTGGAAGATCTTTATCCGTGTTTTCCAGATAGATCATTGCATAATCATCACTTGGCGGTTCTGGAAAACGGGTCATGTTTTTATACCTGTTTTTATTAATTTGATATTAAATAAAATTGATTATAAGCCAGTTAAATGATTTGGCATTAATAATATTTAAACAAAATGAATGAGTCGTTTTATCTATAATTAACTCAGTCTGCGTTTGAACAGGCATATTATAATAATTTCATTATGACTTTTTATGAACTACCTAAGATTACTGCTAGTCTATAAATTATGCGTATTATTAAACTATTCTTAATTATTACTTTCAGTATGTCTGTTTCGGCTGAAACGGTCTATAAGACGCGTGATTCGGAAGGTAATATCAGTTTTTCAGATGTAGCTACGGAAGGTGCTGAAAAGGTACAGATTCAGGAAGCACAAACTTTGAATTTACCTATGCCAAAAAGGCTAGGTGAACGGCCGACGACAAAACTATCCCCGGACGCGATTAACTATAGCCAATTTAAAATTATTAACCCTGAACATGACAGCACCATTCATAGTAATGAAGGTACGGTCAATATTTCTGCAACATTAAAGCCTGCATTAGATGAAAAGCATGCTATTGTTTTTCTTATGGATGGAAAAGAAGTCAGTAAAGGTAAATCTTTGCAATTGTCTTTGAGCAATCTAAATCGAGGTACACATGATGCGACAGCTATGATTAAAGATGAAAAAGATGACGTTTTAAAACGATCAAACAAGATAACGTTTTATCTTCGTAAAGCATCAAAATTATTTAAAAACCGGGCTAACAACGAAGTCGCTAATTCAGCGGATAACCCTACAACAGCAGCGCCAGATGTTCCTGCATTGTAATGGTTTTAGCGAGGGCCTAACTCATGTATGCTAAACAAATCCGATTATTCATATCCGTTCTTTTGGTTTTTTTTATTCACGGTGTTGTCGCAGAAACGGTTTATAAAACCGTGGACGAGAATGGCAATGTTATCTTTACGGATAAGCCTTCGGAAGAAGCGGAAACAATAAAAATTCAGGAATTGGAAAATACCATCGATAATCCAAATCCTGCGAAATACAAACCAAGCGCTTCAAAGCCTGAAAGTTTTAGTTATAAAAGCTTTACCGTTACGAGTCCTGAAAATGGTGCAACAGTTCGAAGTAACAATGGTAATGTGAGTATTTCCCTGAGTCTGGAACCCGCACTTAATCCTGGCCACAAAATCATTATTTCAATGGACGGACAGCAGATTGGTAGCGGCCTTAGTGTTTCATTACAAAGTGTTGATCGAGGTGTGCACAGTATTAGTGCTAAGGTTGTTGATAGCGGTGGAAAATCATTGATATCGACGTCTAGTCGTTTTTCTCTTCTGCGCGCAAGCCAATAAGCTTTTCAAGCGTAGCAACACTTAAACTTTCAGATTAATCCTTCTGCAGAGAAGCTGGTCTGCTTCTTGCTCTATTCTGCTTAGTACAAAATAATTAAAAACAATTTCTTCATAAGCTATTGTTTTTAGCTATATAAAAAAAATTGTTAAACATTTAGGCGGGATTAAAACATGAAAAACGCACTAAAAAAGTGCAATAATGATCAGATTATGAATGTATCGTCTGAAACACATCTGCGGATAATCGATAATCTGGCGACAGCTGTCTTGTTGTTTGATAAAGATCTTAAGTTACAGTTTATTAATAGCTCAGCTGAAGGTCTGCTCTATGTAAGTCATAAACGTCTTGCAGGAATGACGCCAAAACAGATTTGGCCTACATCTTCATTTTTCTATGAAGCGATTCATCGCGCGCTTATTTCAGGATCCACTTGCATTGAACGTGGTGTTGATTTGATTTTAGGTATGAATCAAGCCATCAAAGTGGACTGCATGATTACGCCTATCGTAGTGCAGGATGAAGCCGAAGAAATTTTGGTTGAGATAGTTGATGCGGATGCATTTGTGCGCGTCATGCAGGAAACACGTCAACAAACAATACAGCAAGCAGCAAAAGAGTCTTTACAAGGCATGGCGCATGAAATTAAAAATCCTTTAGGCGGTATTCGCGGAGCAGCGCAGTTACTGGAAGGTGAATTAAAAGACGATGAGTTGCGTGAGTACACGCAAATCATTATTAATGAATCTGATCGCCTGAGAAACTTTATTGATCGCATGCTGACGACCAGCGGTCAGTCCATGAAATCAAGCATCAATATCCATGAAGTGCTCGGATATGTGCTTTCGATTGTCTATGCCGAAAATACAAATTCAAAGAACATTATCAAAGATTATGATCCGAGCCTCCCTGATATGAAAGCTGATCGCGAGCAAATTATTCAGGCAGTCCTAAACTTAATTCGCAATGCTGTTCAAGCGATTGGAGACAATGGCTCTATTACATTAAAGACGCGCATTCGTAGGAACGTAACCATTCAACACAAACTAAATCGATACGTTCTCGAACTCAGTATTATTGATGATGGCCCCGGCGTTCCTAAAGAAATAGAGTCAGGTGTTTTTTATCCTTTGGTTACCGGCCGAGCAGAAGGTAGCGGTCTTGGTTTATCCATTGCCCAACAACTTATTCAATCTCATGGTGGTTTAATTAATTATGAACGAAAAGAAGATAACAGCTATTTCACCATTTTACTGCCAATCGAATACGGCGATGAATGAAATTCAAAAAGTCTGGATAGTTGATGACGATAAATCCATTCGTTGGGTTTTGGAAAAAGCATTGCAAAAAACTGATGTAGAAATTCAGAGTTTTTCCAGTCCCGAAGAAGTCTTAAAAAAAATAAACCATGAAGAACCGGATGTTGTTATTTCTGATATTCGTATGCCTGGTATGGATGGCATCTCGCTACTCGAACAAATTAAACAACATTCACCCGATATCCCGGTCATTATTATGACTGCCTACTCTGACCTTGATCGAGCGGTCTCCGCATTCCAGGGTGGAGCCTATGAGTATCTTTCAAAACCTTTTGACGTTGAAGAAGTGGTGAGTCTGGTTAAAAAAGCGATAACGCATAAACAAAGTAACACTGCAGTACCAGCAGTTGAAACTGCTGAAGAGGATACAGCGATTATTGGTTCGGCTCCGGCTATGCAGGAAGTCTTTAAAGCAATCGGACGTTTATCCAATTCTCACTTTACCGTTTTAATTACTGGTGAATCAGGAACAGGTAAGGAGCTTGTTGCCAGCGCCTTACATCAGCACAGCCCGAGATCGAGCCATCCTTTTATTGCGATTAATACAGCCGCTATTCCAAAAGACTTACTTGAATCAGAGTTGTTTGGCCATGAGAAAGGTGCATTCACAGGTGCTAATAGTCAGCGTATTGGGCGCTTTGAACAGGCGAATAATGGCACATTATTTCTCGATGAGATTGGTGATATGCCAGCGGA
>JBELBG010000052.1:0-7802 GCA_042095435.1 Thiotrichaceae bacterium
GCTGGAAAGTCCGATGGAGATTGATCTGGACTCTTCAAAAAAAGTTGTCCTGGAGCCTGTATCCCGTGAAGGTGATCGGGTTGTTACTGACAGTTTTAATCCAGATCTGATTCTATTGAATAACGATCTGGCCAGTGGTGTTCCTGACATATTAAAGAATATAGAACAGCCAATTACGCCATCTATGAGTTTAGGCTGGTCAACGCGTTTAAAGTCAAATCACTTTGGTTTTTACCAACAAGTTACTCAGGAGTTTGCTAGCTTGATTAATATTGATCCCTGGTTGATTGACCCGATGTTTCGTAATTGTGGTCAGGTTGACTTCATGAAACGAGAAGGGGTGGAATGTTTAACAAAAAATATTGAATCATTATTAACTGCGATTAAACAGAAGTACGAAGAACATGATGTCGAAAGCGAACCGTTTGTTATGGTTAAAGCCGATGCGGGTACTTATGGTATGGGCGTTATGACGATTAAAAGCCCGGACGAAATTATTGAGTTGAATCGTAAAGAAAGAACCAAAATGGCAACAACCAAAGAAGGACAAAAAGTCACTCAAGTGATTATTCAGGAAGGCGTTTATACACATGAAACCTGGGGGGAGAATGATATGGCGGCAGAACCTGTGGTTTACATGCTGGATCATCAGGTCGTCGGCGGTTTTTATCGTGTTCATGAAAAACGTTCAGCTAGCCAGAATTTAAATGCGCCCGGGATGCGTTTTGAACAGTTAGCATTTGATGATTCTTGTATCTTACCTGATCCACAGCAGGATACGGATTGTCATCAGAATCGTTTTTATACTTACGGTGTTATAGCAAGATTGGCCTTACTTGCGGCAGCACGCGAAATAGCTAGTGTGACTTAAGTACTTTTTTTACTTCGGCAAGATGTCGTCGGCTGATAGCGAGTTCAACGGGTATATCGGAGATTTTAATGACATGTTGCCCATCGTTGGTTTTACTCAAACTATTAACGTGATTAATCGCAACCAATGAATTGCGATGAATACGAATGAAGTCTTTTGAAAATTCGGCTTCCAGTGATGTCAGTGATTCATCAAGTAATAATTCGCCTCCCGGCCAGGCAGCAGATACGTATTTTTGATCTGCTTTAAAAAAATAAATACTTTCTATAGGGACTAATTGTAAACTTCCTTGAATCATTGCACTGAGATGTGTGCGTGCTGAAGGGTTCTTTTCCTCTTTATGTATTGACCTTAATTGAGCTTGGTTTACAACGGTTGCTCTTTCTATTGCTGTATTAAGTCGTTCTTTTCTTATTGGTTTTAATAAATAATCAACTGCATTTGTATCAAATGCGCTAATCGCATGATCCTGATAAGCAGTCGTGAATACTACGGCTGGTTTTTTTTCTTCCAGTTGTAGAACGTGATTTGCAACCTCAAGTCCGTCCATCCCCGGCATGCGAATGTCCAGTAATATGATATCAGGATGAAATTCATTAATTTTATCGAGCGCTTCCATGCCGTTCGAAGCTTCAAACGTAATGACATCAGGGTAGAGCTCAACGGTCAGATCATGCAGTCTTTCCCGCGCTAATAGTTCATCATCAACGATCAAAATTTTCATAATGTTTCATAAGGCAGTGATAACTCAACAGCGTACTGATTATTGATAGTATTAATTTTTAAAGTGCTTTTATCGCCAAATAAGGCATTTAGTCTTTGGCGAATATTTTCCTGTGCGTGCTTATTACCTTTATGATTATCTTCGATCTCTGCTGTAGGAACGGGGTTAGTGAATTTAATCCTGAGTTCGTTATTGACTAATTCCCCTTCAACCTTAATCGTGCCGCCTTCTGGCAATCGTTCAATACCATGATAAATCGCATTCTCTAATAATGGTTGAAGGCTTAGCGGAGGTAATAGCGCATCTTCAGGCAAGGTATCAATATCCCAGGCAACTATTAATCTATTACCAAGACGGTGTGTCTCTATACGTAAATAATGTTGACATAATTTCCATTCTTCCGAAATCTTATACAGTTCTGTCGGCTCTAATAAACTAGCACGAAATAAATCAGCCAAGTCTTCAACGGATTGCTCGGCCAGTTCCGGTGACTTACGTGTCAGACTGGCAATGGTATTCATACAATTAAACAAGAAATGGGGGCGTATTCTTGATTGTAATGCTTGGTAACGAGACGTTGCCGTTGCTTCGATGTTCTTTCGCCATTGATGTTGTACATACAGATAACGTAATACAACCGCACCGACGATTGCAGCAATACCCATCGAGCGCAACAGAAACAAAAAATGTAAATCACGCGTAGGTATGATGTTGTTTGGGTAAACGTATAATGACCACCAGGCCAGTTCAGAAATAATAAATGAAACTAACAGGATGGTAAGATAACTAATGGTTGCTGCTTTTTTTTCAGAGAGATTGGCAAAGTAGCGCCTGAGAATACAAAGCAGCCCGACGCAACTCAGGGAAACCCACTGGACAAAAAGTGAGTTCATTGCCAGATCAAATAGAATATCTCTCGAATAGATCGGTAGTGCCAGTGATAATACAATCGCCAGCAGTTCGGCACTGAGAACAACAGCAAATATGACTTCAGCACTGCAAAAATTTGGCAGAAAGCTGATATTGTCGTGTTTATTTAATTTTGCCATCTAAAATCGCTGGATTACGTTTATACTTATCGATTGTAAAAACTAAAACATTGAATTATGACTTCAGAACACACAGAAAAACCGTGGGGCGGGAGATTTTCAGCGCCAACTGATGAATTTGTCGAAATATTCACGGAATCGGTCTCCTATGATCAACGTTTAGCACATTATGACATTATGGGCTCAATAGCTCACGTCCGTATGTTGGCGAAAGTGAATGTCATCACGCAACAGGAAAGCGAACAGATTATTCAGGGACTGGAAAAAATTGAATCGCTTATTAATGCCAATCAATTCCAATGGTCAACGACGTTGGAAGACGTACACATGAATATTGAAACGGCGTTGGTAAAAGAAATTGGTGATGTTGGTAAGAAATTACACACCGGTCGTTCAAGAAATGATCAAGTTGCTACGGATATTCGCTTGTATCTGCGTGATGAAATAGATCAGATCTGCGAGAAATTAAATGAAGCACTGAATGCTTTATTAACACTGGCGGCTAAACAAGCAGATACCATCATGCCCGGGTTTACACATATGCAATCGGCACAACCTGTGACATTTGGCCATCACTTATTGGCCTGGGCAGAAATGCTATTGCGTGACAAAGCGCGTTTACAGGACTGTCGAAAAAGATTAAACCTATTACCGCTTGGTTCGGCTGCATTAGCGGGAACCAGTTATCCGATTGATAGGGAGTTTGTCGCTGAGCAATTGGGTTTTGACGGTGTCACGCAAAATTCACTGGATTCGGTCAGTGACAGAGATTTTGCTATTGAATTCTCTGCTGCGGCTAGTCTGATCATGATGCATTTATCACGTTTTTCAGAAGAATTAGTATTGTGGATGTCACAGGCGAATAGCTTTATCGATATGGGCGATGCTTGGTGTACCGGTTCGTCTATTATGCCGCAAAAGAAGAACCCGGATATTCCTGAATTAGTCCGAGGTAAAACAGGCCGTGTTTATGGTGATTTAATGGCTTTACTAACGTTAATGAAAGGCCAGCCTTTAGCGTATAACCGTGATAATCAAGAAGACAAAGAAAGCTTGTTTGATGCGATTGATACGGTAAAAATGTGCTTAATTGCCTATGTTGGTTTAATCCCTACGATTACCGTCAATAGAGAAGCAATGTATCAAATGGCTGCGTCTGGCTATGCCACGGCGACCGATCTGGCGGATTATTTAGTGGTTAATGGGCTGGCATTTAGAGATGCACATGAAGTCGTAGGTAAAACCGTACATTTCGCTATACAACAAGGCAAAGCTTTGGCGGAACTTACCTTACCTGAACTTCAACAATTCAGTGATGTCATCAAGGATGATGTCTTTGCTGTATTAGAATTGGAAGGCTCTGTCGCTGCTCGAAATCATGTCGGTGGTACTGCACCCGAACAGGTTAAACTTGCGATTAAACGTCTCGAAAAAATAGTTAATGAATGATTTGGAAACTAGATAAATGAAACTACTGCTGAGAATATTATTTGCATCGGGTTTGATGGTTGTGCTGGCTGTTGCTGCACTCGTTCTTACATTGGTCTATATTGATCCTAATGATTATAAAGAATCGATTGCGAATAAAATAAAGGAAGAAACAGGGCGTGATATTCAGATAGAAGGTGACATTAACTTAAGTTATTACCCGTGGTTGGGTCTGGATGTCGCATGCATTACGGTGGGTAATGCAAAAGTGTTTGCTGATAAACCTTTTCTGGAAACGAAAACCGTAAATGCCAGAGTTAAATTGTTACCTTTACTGCGAAAAGAAGTGGAAATGGATACTTTTGTTTTACATGGCGCGACAATTAATCTGGCAAAAAACGAACAAGGTATGACGAACTGGGATGACCTGGTTAAAGCAGATGATGGTGCTGAAAAAAGCAGTCAGCCTTCACCTCTAGCTGCATTGGTCCTGGGCGGTATTGATATTAAAGATGCGAATATTCACTGGCATGATATGCAGCAAAAAGTCGAATATAAAATTACTGATGCAAATATTGGTACTGGTGAATTAAAACTGGGCGAGCCCATTGATATAACAGCAGCATTAAATGCCTCTGCATCAAAACCTGCTCTGTCGTCTACCATTCATTTTTATGGCACAGTTGCCTATGCGGATGGTGGTGATGTGCTGACATTAAAACCGATGTTGTTGGAAGCAACTGTAAAAGGAAAGGAAATTCCAGGTGGAGAGGCTGTTATAAAATTAAGTTCGGAAATTAATGTTGATGTTGATAAAGAAACAGCGCAAATCAAAGATTTAGTGTTTAGTGCATTCGATACTGAAATTAAAGGGCAGATTGACGCAGCTGAGATACTGTCAGGCAAACCACAAGTGAACGGCAATATTGATGTTGCAGGAAAAGACCTGCCGCAATTGTTCAAAATTCTTGAAATAGAACCGCTTGCCAGCGAATTGGCAAAAATGTCAGATAAGACATTTAATGTGAATGCGGCGTTCAATGCTGATATGAACAGGAATGATATTGATATATCGAAACTGGATGTCAGTGTCTTAGGTAATAAAGTTAGCGCAGAGATTGCTGCTCGTAATGTAAAGTCAGATACACCTGCTGCTAAAGGAAAGCTAAAAGCGAGTGGCCCGGATCTACCGACATTGATTAAAATTGCAGTACAGTTCGCCGGTGATGGTTCACAAGATTTAAAAACGCTGTCCAAACAATTGAGTGCTGCCCCGAAAGGGTTTGATATAACAACCGACTTTGATGCAGATTTAAAAAGCGGTGCAGTAGATATTCCAGGCTTATCAATTAAGGCATTAGGTTTGACGACAACAGCTAAGCTGAATGCCAAACAGGTCAACAGTGACACTCCCTCAATTAGCGGCGAGTTAAATGCAGGTGGACCCGATTTGCCATTATTGATACAAATCGCAAGCGCCTTTCTACCGAAAGACAGCGGTTTGCCTGTGCTTGCCAGTGATCTTGGCAAGATAAAAGACAAAAAATTCAATATTCAAACAAAATTTAATGCCGATATGAAATCAGGCAAGGTAGATCTGCCTTCGCTTGCAGCACAGGCGCTGGGTTTTACTGTCAGCGGAAATCTAAAAGGTGATAACGTACAAAAAAGCAGTGGCAATATGAGTGGTCAGTTTTCTGTCACGAGCAAAACACCTAAACCATTATTAAGAGCAGTAGGGCAAGCTGATCTTGCTGAGGTGTTAAAGACAATCGATCTTAATACGGGAATCAATGGTAATGCGACTAATTTAAGCTTAAAGCCATTTTCGCTAGATGTCGTTTTTTCCGGTAAGCAAATACCTAATTCACCTGTAAATCTGTCAGTAAAAGCTGATTCAAATATTAATCTGGAAAAAGAAATTTTCGAACTCAGTGGTTTAAAGGTTTCTGGTCTTGGTCTTGATCTAAAAGGTGCGATCAAAGCAACACATTTCAAAACTAAACCATCATTATCTGGTGATATAGCATTAGCACCGTTTGATTTAAGACAATTTATGAAGTCATTAAATCAGGAAGTACCCGTCACCGCAGATCCGAAAGTATTAAAACGTGTTGCACTATCCAGTTCATTCAGTGGTACGGGCACGAGTCTTAATCTAAAAGGGCTCAAAGCAGAATTAGATGATACAAAACTACAAGGTGATATCAATATTAAAAATATATCGCCTTTAGATCTTGAGTTTGGTTTAGGTGTAGATAAATTAAACGCAGATCGTTATCTGCCGCCTGCGTCTGATAATAAAAAAACAAAAGCAGCAACACCTGAAACAGTGGCCGCCGGTGTTGCAACAGAGATTCCGGTTGAAACCTTACGTGCGATCAAAATTAAAGGTGACTTTGTTATGGGTGAGTTTGTTATCTCAAACGCAAAACTTACCGATATGGAATTAAGTATTCGAGCAGATCAAGGCGATATTAAATTAAACCCAATTGCCGCCAAGCTTTATGAAGGCGCTTACGTTGGTGATATTACGCTTGATGCTAAAGGAAAAGAGCCAAAGTTAGCTATTAATACCAGCCTTACTGGTGTGCAGACTGAACCACTGTTAAACGATGTGACGGGTAAAGCTGACTTATTAGGCGAAGCCAATATTAAAATGGCATTAACATCATCCGGTGCTGATACGAATGTATTAAAAGGAAGGTTATCGGGTACGGGTGATATAGCGTTTAATGATGGCGTGTTTAAAGGGGTGGATATTGGTAAGACATTACGACAGCTTGAAGTAATGATTGAGTCCAAGCGCTTCAGTGGGTTTGACACAAAGGGCGATACAGTCTTTAGTGCATTAACAGCTACTCTGAATATTAAAAATGGTATTGTAGATAACAATGACTTTTTAATGGCGGCATCTGGTTTTAAAGTAACCGGACAAGGCATGTTAATAAATCTAAACGATGAGACGTGGAAATACGATTTAAAAGCTGAAGCTGATTCAAGCAGTGTTACGTCGGGCGATCAACGATACAATATTGGCGGCTATAGCCTACCGATTAAATGCCGAGGTAAGATTGTCGATAAAAAATGTATACCTAATGCAGGAGAGATTGCTAAGGTATTACTGAAAGGCGTTGTGCAAGACAAAGTGCAAGATGCGCTTGGCGATAAGTTAGATAAGCTGGGTATAAAAATTCCTGGTCTCAAGAAAAAAGCCCCTGCTACTCAACAACAAGTGGCACCAGCACAAGAACAACAAAAAGCAACGGAAGCTGTTCCTGAAAAACAAGAAGCTGCGCCAGCCGATCCTGTTGATGAACTTATAAACAAAGGTGCTAAAAAATTATTTGATAAGTTATTTTGATCGTTAGTCGTTGTGGCTGGTGAACAATTTTCAGAGAGGCTGTTAAGCTGGTTTAAACAATCGGGACGGCATGACTTGCCTTGGCAAAAAGATCAAACGCCCTATCGGGTTTGGGTTTCTGAGATCATGTTGCAGCAAACACAGGTTGCTACTGTTATTCCTTACTTCAAACGTTTCATGCAAGCTTTCCCTGATGTAAAAACATTAGCAGAAGCGAAGACAGATGATGTTTTACATCTTTGGACGGGATTGGGGTATTACGCTCGAGGAAGGAACTTACATAAAGCTGCAAAAACGATTGCTAATGACTATCAAGGTACTTTCCCTGAGTCGCTTGATGAAATTATGGCGCTTCCGGGAATTGGG
>JBELBG010000053.1:0-3127 GCA_042095435.1 Thiotrichaceae bacterium
GTATGAGTCATGATGAAGCGAATGAGGTTGAGCAGCAGTTAATCAATGATGAACTGGATATTGTTTACGTTGCCCCTGAACGTTTAGTGACGAACCATATGCTGATATTACTCAATCGTTGTCAAGTATCGTTATTCGCTATTGATGAAGCACATTGTGTGTCGCAATGGGGGCATGACTTTCGTCCTGAATATCAACGACTGACTGTATTACATGAACGATTTCCTTCTGTACCGCGTATTGCATTAACGGCGACGGCTGATCAACGTACGCGCGATGAAATTATTTCGCAATTGCAACTGGATGAAGCGAATGTTTTTATTACCAGCTTTGATAGGCCTAATATTCATTACTCTATTTCAGAAGGTAATAACCCTAAAAATAGATTATGGAAATTTCTACAAGATAAACATACTAACGATGCCGGGATTGTTTATTGCCTTTCGCGTAAGAAAGTTGAAGCGATTGCAGAATGGTTATCCGATCAAGGTCGAATTGCGCTACCTTATCATGCCGGTTTATCCGCAGAAGTTCGCCAACAAAACCAACAGCGTTTTTTACGCGAAGACGGAGTCATCATAGTTGCAACCATTGCCTTTGGCATGGGTATCGATAAACCGGATGTTCGTTTTGTTGCACATTTAAACTTACCGAAAAGTATTGAAGCGTATTATCAGGAAACCGGGCGTGCCGGTCGTGATGGTGAACAAGCAAATGCATGGATGGCGTATGGTTTACAGGATGTCATTACGCTTCGTCAGTTCATGCAAAACTCGAATGCGAATGAAACGTATAAACGTGTAGAACACCACAAGCTTGAATCGATGCTCGGACTTTGTGAACTCATCACTTGTCGTCGTCATACCTTTCTTGCCTATTTTGATGAAACATCAACAGAAAGTTGCGGTGCTTGTGATAATTGCCAGAGCCCACCGGAAAAGTGGAATGGCACTGAAGCAGCACAAAAAGCATTGTCATCCATTTATCGTACTGAACAACGTTTTGGTGTGAATTACATAATAGATATTTTATTAGGTAAATCGGACGAACGTATTCAACGTAATGGTCATACACAGATCAGTACTTTTGGTATTGGTAAAGAATTATCCAATACAGAATGGCGTAGTGTATTCAGACAATTAATTGCGCTTGGCTATATTGATATCGATATTGAAAGGTATGGTGCATTACGACTGACCGAAAAATGCCGCCCGATATTACGCGGTGAACAACAGTTGGAGTTACGAAAATTATCCATCGAACAAAAAGCAACAAAAGCAAAGAAAGAAAAATCATCTGTGCGGCCGCAGGATCAAGAATTATGGGAAGCCTTACGTTCATTACGCATGGAATTGGCAAACGAAGCTGGTGTGCCGCCTTATGTTATTTTTCATGATGCGACATTGCAGGACATGCTCAAGAAAAGACCTCAAACTTTAAAAGAGATGGAGCGAGTTTCTGGTGTCGGCGAACAAAAATTAAAACGTTATGGCAAACAGTTTATAAATGAAATTGCCAAACACCCTCTTTCGGCTTTACTTGATAATAATTTAAGCTCGACAATTAATGAGACGTTAATGCTTCTTCAAAAGAAGAATTCTATAGAAGAAATTGCACAACAACGCGAAATAAAAACAAGCACGGTTTATACGCATTTAGCTGATGCGATTGAAGTTGGCCTAATTGATATACATGATGTAATTGAATTCGATGATGGACAATATGAAGAAATTATCTTTGTTATTGAATCGATGGAAGATGAAGAGAAAGGTCAGATTAAGCCAATCTATGAAGCACTGGATGAAGAATATGATTATGGCGTAATTAAATGCGTACAGGCTTCAATTTAAAGTTATGTGATATTTTTCAGCTTTCGTAACAATTAAATCACCTAAAGATTTAATCTTGATTTTCTATTATCGGTTTTATTCAAAAGGCAACTTATAACTCTATATTTTCTGATATATTGTTATTTTATTTAAAATTATTTAATCAAACCTTCCAGCATCTCAACTGATGGTGCAAAGAAATAGGCGCCGCTTTTAGCTGAAGTGTAGTCCATCAAATGATCATGTAATCCATCGCCACTGGTGCCAAATATATTCGCCAACATCTTTTCCAAAATAGTATTGTCTTTGCTATACGCAAGAAAAAACAAGCCTGCATCGCCTGATGCTTTGCCATAAGGCAGACTGTGACGCACTATTTCAAGTTCTTCGCCATCTTCTTCTATCACTACTCTGCTAACATGTGACGTTTTCGGCATCACATCATCATCCAGTTCCACGCTGTCTAGCTTAGTGCGGCCAATAACACATTCCTGTTCTTTATCATCAGCTATTTCCCACTTTGACAGGTTATGCACATAACGTTGTGCCAAAACATAACTGCCACCAATAAAGCCTGGCTCGTTATCTATTAATGCAACTTCGGCACGTTCATCACCTTCAGGGTTTTCAGTTCCATCTATAAAACCTGTTAGGTCACGATCATCAAGGTAATGAAAACCTTCAACTTCTTCCATCACTGTTACATCAGCTTTAATTACTTTAAGAAATGCTGATGCCAATACATAGGTCATATCTTTTCTATCGGAATGAATGTGCAAGAAAAGATCACCGCCTGTTGCCGGAGCAACAAGCTCCCCTTCTCCTAGTTGAGAAAAAGGCTTCAAGTGTTGCGGTTTACTATCAGGATGAACAGCATTCCAATAATCGATACCAAAAGCCAGACTGGCAAACAGACTATTTGTATTATGCTGTTGTTTAATCTTATTTATTAATGCTGGTACTGATGCACATTGTTTAACAACTTCATTTGTTCTGTTGTCGACTTTAATAACAAGATATAATGCATGTTGCGAAGCTTCAGGTAATATTGCTGATTGTGGTGTGCCCATCGTTCTCTTATTCCCTGATTTTTTTAATGTAGCTGACTCACCGCTGTATCAACGACTTCTACAAGTTGATCCACAAGCGTTTCCACCTGTCGTTCGCTTTCACCTTCAACCATTACTCTGACTAAAGGTTCTGTACCGGAAGTTCTTAAAACAACACGACCCGTATTCCCTAATGTATTTTCAACATCTTTAACTGCATTGTTAATATCATCAATCGTTGTGATATCA